>JAFGQK010000102.1 GCA_016935735.1 Spirochaetales bacterium
CAAAGTTCTTTTTCTTCCACTGGTCCAGAATATCGTCTTTAAAAATATTCGTCCCTGCTTTTAAATGATCGATTAACGCATAATTAAACGTATACAGATCATAGATGTCAAACCCGCATTCTTCATTTAAATATTCATCCAGCTCTTCGTCTGTATCGAATTCATCCGTATCCACTTCTGCGATACGTTCTATAAACCCCGGTTTCAGTATTTCCTGCAAAGCCCTGCATTGTGTTTTTATACTTATTTCTTCTATCCCATGCATCGAATTAAAAGCAATAAAGGCGGATGCATACTTTTTGCCGGTATAACTGCTGTTATGATCGGATTCATAAAAATATAACGATGAAAACCCGTTATTTACCAGGCATTGCCCGTGATTATACGTAAGACTGATATATGGGCTCACTAATGTATCCAGGACAAACAATTCCCCCATTGAATCCGTATAATTCTTAATGAGGGCTTTACCGCAGACCACAATCAGGGACCATTCACTCTCTTCCCTTAAAGCGCCTTCAACAATAAGATCGCCGAAAATAATACAGATCGGTGAATCGACGAGAAAATCCTTTTTAATGATAAGGTCCCCCATTACCACCAGACCAATCTCATTACCATCCATATATTCTGTTCGCAGGCTTCCATTGATAATAAAATTACCGGGAACAAATTGATGTTTATCCAGTACAAAATCGCCGGGTTCAACTGTTTCATCTATCTTCCGGTCATTCTCTTCCATAAAGATGCTTTTAAAAAGAAAAGCCGTAAGGGCAACAATGAATCCCCATTCAGCATTGTTTTCACCTGTCCATTCAGGAAACAGGGAGATGATACTGGTGAAATCTTCCAGATTATTTATGTGTGATTCGAGAGAATTGAGGTAATAATTTGTATCCTTGTAATTATTCTGTTCAAGAAATTCATACATCCGGGTAAGCATACATGGGTAATTCCCGGTCTCTCTTATCTGCTTTATAAGACTCAATAATTTTATCTTTTCTGTTTCCATTGTTTTCTCCATAATATAAAAAAATACAGGTTTTACCTGTTTTATTTCACCATCAAAACCGCTTCTGCTTGGAAGGGTACTTCCGGAACGGGGTTCTCGGCTCCAGGCTCAACCAGTCTGTTTTTGCATCGATATAAGAAAGGGAACGGAGAATATCAAAGGTAATCCACCGGCTGGCTCCCGGGTTGGGGTTATATTCCCAGAGACCGTATGGACCCTGCTGTTCAAGGAGAAACCGGATAATGTCTGAAACGCGCTCATCATCCGTGTCAATACCGGTCCTCCGGCAAAGGTCGAGAATAAATGCACAGTCATAACGTGCGTAATGAGTGAGTAATCCTTTTACCTGTTCAGCCCCGGTCAGGCGTGCCACTTCGTATCCGGTAGCCCCGGCTTCTCTCAGTTCGGTGGAAAGAATCATATCCAGCGCCCGTTTTGCCTCGCTGGTTCTGCTCAAGACAGGATGATAGGCAAAAGCAGCGGCTACTGCCGTGGTGGTGGAACGGCAGCCGAACCGTGAATGGGCAAGTCTCCTGTACCCGGCGATTCCCCTGTAATTCCCCTTTACCATACCGGCCGGCCAGGCCCCGTCCGGGAGCCTGAATGAAGAAAGCCATGTATATGCCTTTTTCGCCTGTTCTGTTTCCCCGTATCCGCTTAAAGCCAGACCCTGGAGAATAAGTGCTGTATAGATAAGCGTTGCTTCTGCCCCGGCATTTTCATCCTCCCCATCTTTTGCCGGGGACCATGCCCCGGTCTTTTGCTGGCAGGAAAAGACAAATGAAGCAGCTTTTTCTATTACCGGGTAATCCGGTGGAAATCCGATATAGCCGAGTCTTTTCAATACAAAAGCTGTCGTTTGTACCCTGCCGGACCCCGCTGTTCCACGGATTGCATCCCTGCTCCACGCCCCGTTTTTTTCCTGCAAAGCCCGGATGTCCCTGACCAGGTAATCCTGCTCGCGTAACTCCCGTAACTCCTTTACCTCGCCTGAGTTTGAAGCTTTGTTTAACAGATATGTAAGGACCAGAAGCCGCAGGCAGGGTGATGGGTCGGTAAGAAGGAGGGCAGTATTCAGCATAGTGAACCTTCCATGACGCTTTTTATATACGGGGCTGTCGGGGTATTCGTCCGGGCGAGTTCTTCCGGTGTACAGGAAGCGATGACTTTCCCGCCGTCCGGCCCCCCGCCCGGACCGAGTTCGCAGAGCCAGTCACAGGCTGCAAGAAGGTGGGGATGATGTTCGCAGATAACGATCGTATTCCCTGCATCGACAAGCTTGCGGAGAACACCTGTCAGGCGGGAGAGGTCTTCCATATGCTGGCCAACAGACGGTTCATCGAGTATATACAGGGTATGCCGTGGTGTTTTTTTCATGAGTTCCTTTGCTATCTTTAATCTCTGGGCTTCCCCGCCGGAGAGGGAATAGCCGGGCTGTCGGAGAACAAGGTACCCGAGACCCACATCCTGTAAAACTTTCAGCTTTTCTGAAAGTTGGGGTAGATCCTGAAAAAGTTCAAACACATGATCGATGGTGAATGAGTAGAGTTCAGGAAGGGATACTCCTTTCAACTTGACCTGCCATGCTTCGGCAGTTCGTCCGGTTCCCCTGCAGAGTTCGCATGTGGCGCGGACATCGGGCATAAACCCCATTTTTGTGACAACAATCCCGTGGCCTTTACAGGAGGTACATGGCCGGCTCAACTCTTTTTTCCCGATCCCGAGAGCATATGCATCACTCGATTTCGCATAGAGGTTTACCAGGGATTGATCCATACCAAGGAAAGAGAGCGGGGAGGTGATATGTGCCCTGGACTGGTCAACGGTTACTGTTTCCGGGGGTGCCCCGGTAATTTCATCATAAGGACCTGGAGAAATATCCTCGTGAGAGACGGATGTCGTATGTTTTTTCGGTGCAAGTGCCCGGCCGATCGTATCAAGAAGTAATGTGCTTTTTCCAGACCCGGACACACCGCATATCCCGGTGAGTGTCTGGAGCGGGATTGACACCTCATCACCTTTAAGGTTGTACGCCATGGCCCCTTTTACTGTCATCCAGGAAACCGGCTTCCTCCTCTTATGTGGAACGATGATCTTCTTTTCGCCTTTGAGCCATGCAGTTGTAATCGTGTTCCTGTTCATCACCCGGTCAAATGGCCCCCAGGCGACAATCCTGCCCCCCCGGTCACCGGAACCGGGACCGAATTCCACCATATAATCGGCAGCTTTCATGACCAGGGGATCATGTTCCACAACAACCAGGGTGTTCCCGGCATCCCGGAGATCTTCCAGGATGTTGATGAGTGAGTTCACTTCGCCGGGATGAAGCCCTCTTGTGGGTTCATCGATAAGGATGGTGATACCGGTAAGTCCGCTCCCTGTAAGCCCTGCAAGTTTTATCCGTTGTGCTTCCCCTGCCGAGAGGGTAAGGGTGTTCCTGTTCAGTGAGATATAGCCAAGGCCGGTTGCTGTCAGAAAAGCAAGACGCCTGACCAGGATCGCATGGCTTTCATCTGCATTCCGCTTTTTTAATGCGTTGCTTTTAATCTTTTCCAGTCGTTTGTAAACTTCGGAAAGTGGTAATTCACTTATCTGATGAATGGATAATCCCGCCAGTGTTACCGAAAGATATTCCGGTCTGAGTTTCGCGCCCCCGCATTCCGGACAGGCAATAATTGTACAAAAGGTTCCGCCAATATCCCAATCCAGGCACATCGAGTAAAACCCATGGAATACCAAACTTCTCTTCCCGGAAAAACCCTTTTTGTTGTAAAACACCACATCAACCGGGCCGGTATCCCCAAAGAGAAACGCCTTCTGCCCTGCTTCCGGGATCTTATTCCATGGTGTGGTAAAGGGATCAAAATCATATTTCTTTCCCATGGCCAGAAGCATATAGTGGCCGTGATTGTACTCTTTTCCGAAATAACCGGCCGGGAAAAAACCGGGGGAATACATTGCCCCGTCTAAAAGCGGTTTTTCCGGGTGGATGATAAGCTTTTCCGGTGCAGGGATATTGATGGTCCCGATACCGTGGCATTTTGTACATGCTGCCCCATAGGTGGAGCTTATGAAATACCTGGACCCGGGAACCGGTGTCCTGCTTTTACAGCCCGGACAAAACCATTCCTCCCGGCTATCCCTTTCCTGATTGTTCTTCATGTCCACCCTGGTCATCTTTGCCTTGCATGACGGGCAGGTCCGTTCCCCGAGAAAAGAAAAAAGCACTGCAAGATGGAAGGAGCATTCCGTCACCGTACCGACTGTCGCCCGTCTGTCGTAAAGGGCACGTTCGTGCCCGGGAAAGACCGGGACGCCGAGACCTGAAACGCTGTCTACATCGGCATCTGCACTCTCCTTAATACCCTGGCGTTCATACATGGAAAGGGTTTCCAGGAAACGGCGTTTTGCCTCGGTTTCAAGAATGTCCCGCAAAAGGGTTGATTTTCCCGAACCGGAAATTCCTGTGATGACGGTAAGTTTGTTTTTTGGAATTTTAAGGCTGATGTTTTTAAGGTTATGGAGGCGGGCACCTTTTATCTCGATAAAATCTGATGGTTTATACATCATACCTTTGTTTACTTTTCCGGGAGCAAGGTTCTTTTCATTCCTTATTTCCCGTGCAGTAATTGATGCATCTGAAGAAAAGAAATCTGCTCCCGGTCCCTGGTACAAAAGGGATCCGCCCCGCGGACCGGCGCCGGGACCCAGGTCGATAATCCAGTCTGCGGCCCGTATGATATCGGAATTGTGTTCCACCACGATTATGGTGGCATCTGCCCGTACAAGCCTGTCCAGGACAACAAGATGCCCTCCTGTATCACCCGGATGTAAACCTGTGGACGGTTCGTCGAGGATGATCAGGTTTTTCCTGCTGCTTACGGCTGCAAGGTGTTTGACGAGCTTTACCCGCTGGGCTTCGCCGCCGGAAAGGGTAGGGGAGGGTTGACCCAGGGTCAGGTACCCAAGACCGATATCGGTAAAGGCCTTAAGTACCGGATGCATAGCCCGGTGAAAGGAATCCGGTATTTCCGGGTTCTGACAGAACAGGGAAAAAGCCTGTTCGATCTCCAGATCGAATACATCTGCAATGGAATACCTCTTTCCTTTTAATGAAATAACCTGTTTCAGAACCTGCTCATTAAACCGTTTTCCGCAGCATGCAGCACATTGTATCCAATCAGACGGGAGATACTTCATTTTCACTTCAGTCGCACCCATTCCATTACACACAGGGCATGCACCTCCGGGTCTGTTAAAGGAGAAATGCGAAGAAGAATACCCTGTTTCCTGTGCAAAGAAATCGCGGATAATGGGCGCAAGGCCTGAATAGGTTGCCGGATTTGATCGGGGATTCACCCCGATTGGCCCCTGGTCCACGTGAATTGGTTTTAACCGTATCCCCTCAATCGCTGAACAGCCCCGTGGTTTTCCCGCATCCAGTGATGCTGCCAGTACATGGTGTACAAGTGTGCTTTTCCCTGAACCTGAAACACCGGTAATGACAGTCAATCGTTTCAAGGGTATTTTTACCGTGATTTCTTTCAAATTATGGCAGTATGCAGCGACAATGGTAATGAAATCCGTGGGGGGAGTTCTTTTTGCAGGAACCGGTACCTTCTTTTGCATACTAAAGTAAAGACCTGTCGGTGTTTTCTGTTTCCAGAGTTTATCCGGTGTGCCGGAAAAAAGAATCTCCCCGCCCTTTTGCCCCGCACCTGGCCCAAGATCAAGAGCATGGTCAGCAAAAGCCGCTGCGATCCTGTCATGTTCGACAAAGATCACTGACCCCGGCAGTCCCCGCAAAACGGGCATAAGACGAGCGACATCTGCAGGATGAAGCCCGATCGTCGGTTCGTCAAGGATATGAAGCATATCCGCAAGCTTGCTTCCCATGGCCAGCGCAATACGGACACGCTGGGATTCCCCCCGTGAAAGATCCGGTGAAGGCCGTGACAGAGATATATATCCGAGCCCCACACTGGTAAGTGCATCGAGCTTTTTTATGATTTCCCTGAAAAGCCCTTCTGCCGGGGCCGGGTAATGGTAAGTACTGAATAATTGATATGCCTGTTCAACGGAAAGATTAAGTAACCCGGGAAAGATAAATCCGTTCCATGTCACGGACATTGCCAGTGAGAAGAGTCCTGTATTGTTACATGCTTTACATCCTGTTCCCCTGCAATAAAGACACTTCATATGGAAGTGTTTTGGTTCCGGACGTTCAATGAGCATGCCGCAGGAAGGACAATTGTTTGAAAAGGAAAGCAGTTCCCGGGCAGATTCGCTGTAAAGAATAACCGTGTATGATCCGAGAAATACTGCCTGGCCAATGATTTTTTTTATTTGGGAAATGGTTGATGTTTTTTTTACTGTATCAAGATAGAGTTCTATGGTATGAGATTTTTTCCTGTCAAGACCGGTACCGTGACAGGGTTTCCCGTCCACGATCAACCGGTCATTGCCATATTCTTTTTCCAGCATTTCAAGGAGTGTCCTGTGGCTTCCTTTCGCATTGTTTAAAAGCAGTGCATATACCTTTCTTTCTTCTTTTTCTGCAAGACTGTATACCTGTTCGGCTGTTTCATCGGAGGTGAGAATCTTCACTTTTTCCCCGCAGTTTTCACAGACCTGTTCCCCGAACCGTGCAAAAAGAAGCCTTAAATAAGGGTGAAGCCCGGATGCCGATGCAAGAGTAGAGTTAGGATTCCTGTTTAGCAGGTCCTGCCCGATTGCAATCGAGGGACCGATCCCTGTTAGTTGTTTAACCTTTGCAGGTGCCAGTCTTAATCCCGAGGTTATATTGGTGAATACTTCGAGGAACCTTCTGCGGGATTCATGGTAAAGGGTATTGAACACAAGGGATGATTTGCCCGAACCCGACACCCCGGTCACAACCGTAAGGCCGTCTGTGAACTGTGCGGATATATTTTTAAGGTTGTGTTCGGATGCCTCTTTTATCTGTATAGTCATGGTACGGGACCCGGGATAGTATACAGGAATAATGACTCTTTAAGCAAGGTGTCTGCCGATAATAGAAGGAGATTTGACTTTTTTCCCATATTCAGGTTGGGTATTTTATGAACTTTAATTCTGTCAGCCTGAAATGAAAAAAGAATAACTTGTTATGACATTTAGATTAATTTGTTCAGAAAGCTCCTTGACCAAAGTCTCTGTTAATGATAATGCTTAATTGTTTTTAAATTTTCTGAAGGGAGCGGGAAAAGATTCAGAGACATGCCGGAAGAAAGGATAACGAATGGAGAAGAAGAGGGAATTAGAGTTTTATTATGCCAGTCGCCTGCGCGAGAGTAATGCGGCGGAACGTAAAAAATTATACCATGAAGCATATTCTGTTGTCTCAAATTTCAGGACCAAAAGGACCGCAAACGACGATCCTGTAAAAAGAACCGCGGGAACATCAAAACGGGTTGTTCAGATATTATCCGGGATGGTAAACAAACATGAAAATGTTTTGGAGGTTGGATGCGGTAGGGGATATACTTGCTTAAAACTCGCCCCCTATGTTAAGTCAATGGCAGGTGTCGATGTCTCTGAACCGGCAATAACTGAAGCTAAAGAACTCCTGGCACAGTATAAAATCAAAAATGTCAGAATAATGCAGGTTTCTGCATTCGAACTTATTGATTATTTCAGTGAAAATGAGTTTGATACCTGCATCAGTATTGACGTTGTTGAACATCTGCATCCTGAGGATGCCAAAGAACATCTGCAACAGGTCCTCCACATTCTGAAACCCGGTGGAAAGTATATTGTTATTATGCCAAACCGGATTTCGGGGCCGCATGATATTACACAAAAGGAGTTCCCGGGGGTAAAAGAGGCATTAGGATTTCATCTTAATGAATCAACGTACAAAGAGATGATACATATTATGAGAGTAATCGGTTTCAATAATTTCAAATTGATTGGCAAAAAAATTCTCCCTCAAAAAGAACTTAGACCTTTAATTTTACCCGGCAGATTGGGAATTGTATTCGAAACGGTATGTAAATCTTTTCCTTTTTTGTTTAAATACAATATATTTAAAAAGTTAGTTAATATTAAGTTGATTGCATACAAGCCGGTAAAGTAGAGGGTTTTCAACTCTTATTAAAGCAGTCTCAAAAACTTAGCTTTGACTCTTTGGTTTCTTCCTGTACCGGAAAAAAAAATTTGCATTTTACCTGTTTTCGTGGTATCTTTTAAGTAGAAAAGGTAAAGAACAACACCTTAAAGTACAGCGTGTAGAATAAAAACAAAGATTTTTCATTAAAAGGGACAAACTAAAATGAAATTATCTGCCTCTTATACAATAAAATATACTCCGGAAACCAAACCACTCTATAATGCGTGGGTTTCTCCCATTGGTGAAGTGTTTGAAGTGGATATCGGGTATCACAGCCATTTTGTCGTAAAGTATCTTGAAGAACAGTTTGGAACAGATTATATACTGAAAATGAAGATTTTTTCCACCCGGCAGATGTACGAATATATGGAAGAACAGGGGTGGGTGCGTGTCACCAGCTGGAGATCCGGGGAATTTAATTTTGTATTCCCGAAAAAAATAAAAATGCCACACGCCCAGGTAAAAGCAATTGTGAATATATGTATCGATAATGATATTCCCATCCCCAATGAAATCAGGTAAAGAATCATCTTATTCTTTTTACTACGACAACTGTCATATCATCCACCGGTTTAAAACCGCACCATACGAGTGACTGTTCCCTTATAGCTGCCATTATCGTGCTTGCATCCTTTTCACCATTATTGATAATTGTCTTTATAAGGGCATCAATACCCAGGAGTTGTTCAATATCATCCTTATTTTTAGCTTCAATAATACCATTTGTATAGACGACCATAATATCTCCTGTATCCATGTGAAATGCTTTGTCTTCAGTATGACCGGAAATATCCGGTATTATCCCCATGTATACACCATCTGTCGGAAAGAGATCGCATCTCTTTGTTTTTTTCCTGTAGACAATAATATCCATGTGGGAGCCGGATTGGAGAAATTGCCCGGAACCGGTGTATTTTATGAAATTCATGGACATGAAATAGTTTTGATTCAACCGGATCCGGATATTATCTGTTAATATCCTGTTTATGGAGATAATCGCATCCCCTGGTGTTGTATGGGACCCTTTTTCAAGAACATATGTATTAAATGCGGTACTCGCCATCATAACAATCAGACCCGGGGTAATTCCATTGCCAGAAACATCACCGATCCCGATCCATAAATTATTTTTCTTATCCAGGACCAGGTCATAATAATCACCCCCTACTTCTGTTGCCGGATACATGGATGCTGCTATTTCCAGTTCGTCATGGGCAGGAATCGGGGGACAGGTGGATGTCTGGATACGCAGGGCTATTTCCGTTTCCTTTTTATTGCGGTCATGATGTTCCGGCTGGCTTCTGTTCTTTTTTATCTTCTGGATGATACTGTTAAAGCTTAAAGCCAGATCCCCGAATTCATCCCCGGTTTTTACCGGTACTTTGCTTTCGTAATTGTTCTTTTCCGCTTCTTTTATTGTATTTACCAGGGTATTCACCGGGTTTACGAGTGAACCTGAGAAAACAAAAGCAAGTAAAACAGCTGCCAGGATGCTGATGAAGAGGAAAATGACAAGGAGAATAGTCCCTGTCAGAAAACGGCTTTGCAGGAGTTTAAAGGAGAGGATTCCCTGGCCGGAGATCATGGCAGTTTCATGGTCTATCATCTTTGTTACGAGAGTATGTGATGTCTGCAGGAGAATGATAGTATAAATGATAATAGCCGAAAAAATCAGGAGCAGTAGACCTATGCCGAGAAATATTCTTACTTTAATTTTCATATTTCAATATCCCTCTTCCTCTTTCATCATATACAGGGTATTTGTTTTTTCATCATATCTTCGTGAATAAAAAAAAGCAAGCATTTTCAGAACTATTGCCACCGGGGCTGTCGAAAAAGCTTGCGTGAAACGCAGGCTTTTTCGACAGCCCCCACGATAGTAATTTATAAGGTACTATTCATCAATTCCTGATAATATAACAAGCTGACAGCAAAGAGGAACTATTAACTTCTTACAAAATAATTTGACAATTGTATTATAATGTATATTATTAATTATGCAAAACACATGAATTGCTGAAAACCGGATAATCAGTATTGACCGGGTAGCAGCAGTCAGGAGTATGCATATAAAAGGAGGGAGGCAAAGGACGGGTATGGAAAATTCAGCTATGTTAAATATAAATAAATCAAGCCAGGCAGAATCAGATTACCTGGATGTTGCTTTTTTGCGGAATTGGAAAACAATTCCCCTTGCCATGGATTTTTTTAAGGATTTTACCCAGTCGAGAATGGAAACCTGCGGGGATACACACAAGATCGGGATAGCCGTATCCGAGTTACTGGAGAATGCTGTTAAGTATTCATTCAAACCCGGGATAAGGATTAAGCTGGATAAAAAAGAAAGCGATAATACAATAAAGCTGAAAGTATATAATTTTGCCACTGAAAAGCATGCAAAACGGCTTATTACGAGGGTAAAGGAATTAAATGAGAGTGATTCACTCACTTTTTATCTTGAAAGAATGAGGGAATCGGTAAAAAATAAAGAGGAAAGCGCCGGTCTGGGCCTTGCAAGGGTGTATCATGAGACAGAGGCAAAAATATCTGTTCGGTACTTTCGATTGAAAAAACTTGTTGAAGTTTCAGCAACCATTACTTTACAAAATGAGGAGGATTAATTATGCCAGACATCAATGTAAAACCTGTATCCGAAAGCGGAATAGAAATGAAAGCAGACGGAACTACCATCATTTTCTCCGGGAGTATCAACCACCCGAGACCCCAGATGTTTATGGAACCTTTTATAGAAGACGTCCATAATTCAATTGTAGATAATAAGATAAAGGAAGTGGACCTCGACATAACAGATCTGAGGTTTCTTAATTCTTCCGGCATCAGGGAGATTGTTGACTGGGTATTAAAGATGAGTAAATTACCGGAAGACAGCAAATATAAGATCAATTTTGTTTGCAGCAGGGAGCATAAATGGCAGGAATCGAGTATTTCCACCCTGATTTATCTTAATCAGAATTATACGAATAAGGTGATGAAAGATTAAGGTTCCCGGGTCTTTTTTTACTATTACTGCAAAGGATAAAAAGACGGATGCACGTACAGGATTGCTTACCTTGCCGCGGGGGAAGGTAGTTACTCCTGCGTTTATGCCTGTTGGGACAAATGGGACAGTAAAAGCCCTCCGTAATGAAGATATCGAGGCCCTGGATTTCAAACTTATCCTGGGGAATGCATATCATCTTTATTTAAGACCAGGGTTGGAGGTTGTAAGACAATCCGGGGGCCTGCATCGATTTATGTCGTGGAAATACAATATATTAACGGATTCCGGGGGGTTCCAGGTCTTTTCTCTTGCACCTTTTAGAAAAATCAGTGATGCAGGGGTCGATTTCAGGTCTCACATAGATGGTTCGCTTCACAAGTTAACACCGGAAAAGGTAATTGAGATCCAGTCTGTTTTAGGAAGTGATATCCTGATGCCCCTGGATGTGTGTACCCCGCATGATTGTTCACCCGGACAAGCGGAAGATGCAGTACGAATCACCACTCTCTGGGCAAAGAGAAGCCGGGATGTATGGAAATCGACCATGAAGGATGATTCGTATCTTTTCGGGATTATCCAGGGTAATTTTTATAAAGACTTAAGAGAAAGAAGTGTGTCCGAGATTTGTGTCCTTGATTTACCCGGGTATGCTATCGGGGGTCTCTCTGTCGGAGAATCGGGAGATGTCTTTACTGATATGCTTGTCCATACCGCAGATCTCATGCCCCGTGAAAAACCACTGTATCTCATGGGGGTGGGAACCCCGGATTATATATTAACTGCCGTGGAAAACGGGGTCGATCTTTTTGATTCAGTTTTTCCCACCCGGATATCAAGGAATGCCATGGTCTTTACCCCTTCCGGCCCCCTGTCCCTCCGGCAGGAGAAGATGAAACTCGATGTTAAACCCATCGATCCGGATTGCGGGTGTTATACCTGTAAACATTACTCCCGTGCATATCTCCGCCATCTTTTTAAAGCGCGTGAAATTAATGCTCCTGTGCTTGCCACATATCATAACCTTTTTTTTATGGAACAGATGATGAAGGCGGTAAGGAAAGCGATTACAGAGGGAAGGTTTTCCGGGTTCAAGAAAGAGTTCCTGGGGAAGTATATGGGAAGCCACTGAAAAAGTGCGGATGGTGGTTGATTCTATTCCTCTGCGAAAAGACGCAATAAATTCGATAAAAAAGCCGAAAATCAGAACAGGATGAGTTATATTATGTACAGTAGTAAGGATACGATTATGCGTGCCATTTTTTTATCTGGATTACTTTTAATTTTTATCATTTCCGGGATATCCGCAACAACAATTACCTTTGAACAGACAGGGACAGGGGTAGCTCAAAAGCGGATTGTTGAGGAGGCGAAATCATATCTCGGTGTTCCGTACGTGTGGGGGGGCACGACATCAAAGGGATTGGATTGCTCCGGGCTCGTTTTCCGTGTATTTTCCGATATTTTGAACCGGTCTTTAAGCAGGAATGTCGAATCACTCAAGAAAGAAGGGAAAAAAGTAAAAGGAGATCTCCTCCCGGCGGATCTGGTTTTTTTTGATACATCCGGGGGAGGGTATGCAACCCATGTAGGAATCTATATAGGGGCTAGTACTTTTATTCATGCGGCATCTGCCGGCCGGAAAACAGGGATTATTATTTCCGCTTTAACGGAAAAGTATTACAAAGAACGGTACCTGGGTGCCGGAAGGCTGCTCGATGCCGGGTTTCCGCTGGTGAAAATTGATATTGATAACAGGAAGACCGTTCAATCCGGGTATCCGGGAGAATTGTCCCCGGGCATTCCCGTTTATTTTTCTGTCACAGGGTCATATATGTCATCCGATTTTATCGAATTTATCGCATACAGGGATAAAAAAGCGGTTATTGAAAAGCGTATTCGGCTTTCGGAAGGGGAAACGCCTGCTGTTTTGTGGTTTATCCCGGATAAAGGTAGATGGTCTGTCATGTTCAAAAGCACGGATAATAAGAAAATTGCAAAGATTGTATTTTATTAAAGGAGCAGCATACCCTGGCAGAAAAAGAAATCAAAATACAGAAAACCGGCGTTACCTCTATCATTGTGTTATTATGCACCCTGGCAACAAGGCTTTTCGGTCTTGTCCGTAATGCCATTATTAATGCGATTTTCGGGGGTGCAGGGCATGCAGATGTATGGCACCTGGTGTTTATGATCCCGAATAATCTGCGGAAATTATTTGCAGAGGGAGCGCTTTCATCTGCATTTATTCCCGTTCTTTCTTCTTCTATTATAAAGGACCCGGATGGGGAGAGTTCGAGAAAGATTTCCAGGAATATTCTCACTTTTCAGTTGATTATTCTCGTCCCTGTTGTGCTTCTCGGACTGGTTTTTGCCCGGCCCGTCATTAATGTCCTGGCACTTTTTTCAGACCCGGAAAAGGTAAATCTTTCAATCAATCTTTTCCGTTTTATTTTTCCGTATATTCTTTTTGTGAGTATTTCTGCCGCTCTTATGGGGGTGTTAAATGCAAAAAATGTGTTTGTTCCACCGGCTTTGTCCCCCCTCCTTTTTTCAATCACCGTTATCTCGTCTATTTTTATTTTTAATAAGGATCTTGGTATCTTTGCCATGGCCCCGGGGATAATCTGCGGGGGAATTGCACAGGTTCTTTTTCAACTCCCCTGGTTTTTTAAAAAAGGATATGATTTGAAACTTGATTTTTCTTTCCGGAATGAATATTTCAAGCAGATCCTCACCCTGTGGCTCCCCATTCTTGCAGCCTCATCAATATTCACCATTAACCAGCAAATTGCGATGGTCTTTGCGAGCAGCCTGGAAAACGGGAGTACATCGGCAATTGGAAATGCCCTCGTATTTTTCCAGCTTCCCTTTGGTATGATTACTGCGTCCATTACCACGGTGCTTTTCCCCAGGATGAGCAGGCAGGCAGCGGTAGAGGATAAGAGCGGGCTTCTTTCTTCATTTACCTACGGAATCAATTTTGTCCTGATTTTTCTTGTCCCGGCTACCCTGGGATATATTTTCCTTGGAAAACAGATTATCGCCTTAATTTTCGAACGGGGCAATTTTTCACCACTCCATACGGAAATGACCTATAAGGTACTTACCGGCTACTCTTATGGATTATTCGGCCTGGGAGCCTTTACGTTCTGCCAGCGTTTCTTTTATTCATTAAAAAACTTCACTATTCCCTTATTCATATCAACTGCTATTGTCATTCTCGATGTTCTTTTGTCTTTATGGCTTAAAGAGACCCCGCTCCGTGTAATGGGTCTTGCAGTTGCTAATTCTGCCGCTTTTTCTCTTGGTCTTGTGGTGATGTTCTTTTTTGTGTACAGGAAACTGGGGAGTGCCAATCTGGGTGTTATCCTGGGCAATATGCTTAAAGTCGGGATTTCGATGCTCCTGATGACCGGGGGACTTCTTTCTTACCTTTATTTTACAAAGAGTATGTGGACCACGGGATCTTCATTGATTAATGGGATTCTTATTCTCATTGCCGTTTTTATTGCATTGGGAATTACCTGTTGTATGTATTATATCACCGGGATAAAGCTTTTTAAGGATCTTATCAGGGAAAGGTTGTTCAAATTATGGAAGAAATAATGGCAGTCCCGCTGCAATGGAAAAGGCGGGTTGCTGCGATGTTGTTTGTTTTTCTCTGTTTTTACGGGATGTGTGAGGAGGGTGAAAAAAAGGAGGAAAAATCCATCCTGGAACACTGGCGCGAAACCCTGCTTTTCGGGATTGCCGAAGAAGTACTCGAGGTAATCAAGGATATTAAAAAGGCAGAAGAAACAGCGCTGAACAGTGACCTGGTAAAGGTTTTGTCCGAATCAATTGACAGTGAGGTTCAAAAGACCATTCTCCACTATTTTACCGACCTGGAATACAAAGGAGCGGAGAGTGTTGCATTATCATATGTAATGATATCCGAAGATATTGAAATGGAGACACTCCTGGAAATCGCTTTTATTAATTATCTTGCTGCAATAAAATCCAACGGGTTAAAGGAAATCATCATAAACGAGATTGAGAAAGAGAATAACGAACTTTCCATGGCCGCTCTTCGTGCTGTAGGGAAAATGAAAGACACATCCAAAGAGGATTACCTGCTCGAGAAATTTAATGACCCGGAGTTCCCTGCAGAAAGAAAACCAGCTCTTGTCCTGGTGTTCGGTGACCTGGAATCGAAAAAAGCCGTTCCCGTTCTGATTGACGTTATTAAGAATCCATATGAGGATAAAATTTTAAGAATGTATGCCTGTGATTCCCTTGGCAGGATAGGGGACGACCGGGCAGTTCCTGAATTGAAAAAGGTATTTTCCGAAAAAGATGCCCTTTTACGTGCATATGCTGCCGCGGCCCTGGCTTGTTTTGATATGGCAGATGTGGTTGATCTTCTTATCCAGGGGCTAAAGGATTCGAACTGGAGGGTGAGGTATCATTGCACCCTTGCCCTTTCCAATAAGGACGCGGTGAAAGCAGTTGAAATTCTGATATACAAGGCAAAAAGAGATCCTGTTCACAAAGTGAGGGTCCAGGCTATCATGTCCCTGGGTGAGATCGGCACAAAGGCCTGCTTTGAGTTTATCCGGGAGTTGTTCTCCCGGAAGGACGAGAACCTGGAAATCAGGCAGGTGTGCAGCGACATTCTTATAGAAAAGGACCTTTCCTCCTCCCTTGCTGTAATAAAAAAGGTGATGTGGGATGCATGGAATGCACCTGCTTATGAGTTCAAGATCGTCGATATCTGTGCCAGGAAATTATCCGTAACCGAATCGTTTCTATTAAAGGATGTGTTTCAAAAGTTTTTTACAAGTCCGAATATGTATATCAGGATATACGGGATAAGGGGTGCGGCATTAAACAGGTTTTCTGATCTTAAAGATAAAATCGAAGAGCTTTCCCAAAATGATCCCGTTTCATCGGTCAGGAGAGAAGCTCTTGCAGCGCTGACAAAGTTCTAACAGAACCAGTAGTATCTGACAGAACCTGCTGGATCTGACAGATACTACTGGTTCTGACAGAACCTGCTGGTTCTGACGGAACCTACCCTTCCTGTCTTACCGAATGGAGAAGTTTGTTCAACCGGGAGAGCGGGGATTCATATTCTTTGAATGTTATATATGTCCTGTATCCGTGCTTTGAGACGATGGGAATTTCCTTGTTCAGGCAGTTTTCGACCGGTCCCTTCAAGTCCGGGAAAAAATCCATTTTTACCGGGGTAAAAATATAATTCCCTGCAATATTTTCGATTTCCGCAATATGGGGGGGTATCGGGATAAGGAAAATCAGGAAAGCGGAAAATCCCCCTCCAACAGTAAAGGTCTTGTTTTCATCGATCTTATGAATATTCCTGTATCCTATATGGGGATTCTGGAACGTAACACGCATCTCTATAAGGGATTCTCCTTCCGGGATAGTACCGGTTGTTTTACTCCATTCAGAAGAGGAAAACAGGTCACTGAAAACACCTTCGAACACCCTCATACGGATGAATATGAAAATAATAAGAAGGATGCTTACCACAATAAGAATCGTAATAATCATAGAGAAGTTTTCACCGATAAACCGGAAAAAAGCTATCCATGCATTCCCTGTATAGTAAAATGATAGAATTCCCTCCCTGGGAGCGATTCTGTAGTCATCATTGAATGTAAGAACAACTGGGAGTTCATATGGTCCTTCAATAATACCGGCATCAGCAGGAATCCGGATCTTTACCCTGATCTTTTTGCTTTTTCCCGGTCCGATAAATTTTGGCGGCACCTTGTTTGTTAAAAGATTCTTTCCTGAATATTCAAGGGTGCTTAACTCTATGATGATGTCTTCATCCAGGTAATTATGGATAATAAAGGGAACATTGAATTCCCTGCCCTGCCTTCCCAGGTTCCCGGGGAATTCCAGCCGGGGAAACCCGGACTTTTTTATTGCCGGATCATCCTTCCCGTTTTTATCAAAGGTGGGAATATCGACTTCAAATGTATCGGAGATGATATCCAGTACATCCTGTTCTTTGTTGTCGTCATCCCCTGTCCGTATTGTTTCGCCGTCATCCGTACCGGTTCTCTCTTTATCCTCCGGCTGCGTCCTGTCCGTATCGTCCTGTCGGGTCCTGTCTTTATCACCAGGTTGTGTCACATCTTCATCGTCCTGCCGGATATTATCCTTATCCTCCGGCTGGATTCTGTCTTTATCCCGGGAGTCTGTCTGGTCTTTGTCGCCGGGGGATATACTGTCTTCATCCCGGTTTTTCTCTGCCGGATCCATACGTACGATGTCTGTCCGGTCTTCGTCACTGGTGCCATTTGCAGGAAACCGGATAAAATGGATACTCCACCCTTCTCTTTCCCTTATGGTTTTGGCCTGGATTTTAAGTTCCTCTTCCAGTTCCTTAAGGCTTATCCCTGCATAAGGACTGTCTTTCGCCGGATTATTGATAAAATCCGAAAGGAGAAGGAGCTTTTTATTGTTTCTTTTTGAAAGACCCTCTGCATAGAGGACAAGAAATTTTAATGATGCAAGAATATCCGTATATTTCCCAAAAAGCAGTTTCGCTTTAAGAAAATAGATTTTTTTTAGGATTGCATCCGTGGATTCGGGATCTGTAATAACCTGTGTGAGTTCGTGGACGGGGAGTTCGGAGAACCTGATAAGATGAAAGGTATCTCCCGGACGGAGATTTTCTTTTAAAATATCGGTTATAATATACTGCACAAGATCGTCAAAATAAACTTCCATACTGTTGGAGGTATCCACCATCACAACAAAATCCAGGGGAACACCTGAAACATGTGGAGAACAGAAGCAGGTTACTATGAATACAATGATAAAAAGTGCTGTTTTTTGCATATCTTCCCTATATAATTATATAGCTTTTTCTATTGCTGCAATCTTATAATGAAATTCCTTCTCATTGATCTTAAAAATCAATTCTTCGGATTCCCTGTGATTGTAGATTTCCGATCCCAGTGGAGAGAGATATGAAATAATGTTCCTGCCAGGATTTGATTCCCACGGACCAAGAATTATATATTCTTCTATCTCGCCGTTTTTAAGGTTTTTCAGGTGTACCTTTGTCCCGAACGAGATTTTATCTGTATCGATATTGTGCTCATCAAATATCTGGGCATTCCGCAATTCATCCTGAAGTTTAGTGCAGGTGGAATTTAAAAGATCCTGTTTTTCAAGGGCAGCCTTATATTCTGCATTCTCTCTCAAATCCCCCTTTGCCATGGCAATACCGATTTCTTTGGAGTTCGCAGGGACCTCGACTTCCATGATGTATTTCAGTTCCTTTTGTTTTTCCGTATAGCTTTCCTTTGTCACTATAAGGCGCCTTTTCCCCTTTTCCATGGCAGGTTCCCCGAGGAATTTAAAATCAGGATATTTCTCTTTGATTTTGTGTTTGATCTGTATTTTAAGCGACGGGTCCAGCTCTTTTATATCATTCACCAGGGTATATAACCTTGTAATTGAATCCTGGTCTGTTTCCATGAGGAAGTTGATGAGTTCATCTTCCTTGAACAGAAAATCGTTGATATGTTTGTTGATTTTTCTGTTCAGACTGACATCCCGTTTATTATCGATTTCCCTGAAGGTGATATCAAGAAGATGAACCATACAGATAAGGAGTTTTTCCTTTCCAAAATCAAACTTTTGAAACCAGGATTCCTTTGAAACATTCCTGACAAGCCAGACAAAGGACTCCCTGTATTCCCTGTAATGATCCAGGGATTGCTGGAAAAGTTTCCTTAATTTTTCGTGTTCTTGATTATACACAAGCTCGTCTGTTATGAATTTACTCTGGTAATGGTGAAATAGCTGAATATAAAAATCCGGCCAGTTTTTTATATGCTTTTTGATGTTAAAAAGGAATTCCTTCTTTAAATCCGTATCGTCGATTTTGAAGAAAATGAGTTTTATATCTTCTATCTGATCAAAAAGATCCTTGAACGTATAATCCAGTGAAGGATTTAAGAAAGGGTATTGCGTAATTATCCTTGAAATTAACAGGTAACTCGAAACAATATATTCGGTGATTGTTGAAAATGATTTACAAAAACCGACAAAGTAAGAGAACATTTCACCAAAATAATCAGAATCCGGTTCCGAGTGTTTCAGATAGTCCTGGATTGTTTTAAGACGCTGAAAAAAACTCTTTTCCGCTTTGAATTTATTAAAAGACTTTTCTTTAAAGGAAATAGGAGTTTCCCTTATCTCGAACTCCTCCAGTTTGTCCGGGAGATTACCAAAGTACTGATCTGTCTTTAATACCTTCCGGGCTTCGCTGTTCCATTTAGTCCATTCGGAAGAGGTAAGAACATCGGGCACAAGTTCGGATTTTATTTTTTTAATATTTGCCACATTATCAAAACTCCTGATGATGATTCTTAATGCCCATGGAATATCATTCATTACCTTTTCTTTTAATTTGTCTTTATCCATCGTTGCTTTAAGAACCCAGATATGTTCATTACTCAGGTTTTTTAAGGCATTCACTGCCATTTTCAACGACATTTTATGGCCATCTTTTTTGGGAAAGTCGATAATAAAGATATCATTCTTTATGCTCGTGATCTGGCCGATTCCCCAACTCCGGTGAAATACATAGTTTCCCGCATCAAAAGAAATATGTTTTTCAAAATCGCTTATTGCATCATGTACATTCCTCCAGTTCTGATTCAGGTTGGAGAGTTTGATATATTCGTTCAATTGACTGTGATTTTTAAATTTTTCTTTATAGCAGTTTACAATCTCTTTTCGTGCAATAAAGTTTTTGGGTTCATAACTTAAGATAAGTTTTAATATTTTGATTGAAATATCCCAGTTTCCCTTATTTTTATAATGGGGAAGCAGTGTCTGGAGGAGTGATGCCGCTTTTTCCGTACTTAAAGCTTTAGCAATCTTTTTTTCTATATGAAAAAAGAAATCAATATCCTCCGGGCAATATTCAACGACCTTGGCCCAGATTTCTTTTACATGAATAAACATGTTTTTATTTATAAATCTGTACAGGGCTTTTTTATAGTAATTTATTGCCTCTTCTATATTTTCTTCTTCTTCTTTTTTGTGGGCCAGGAGTTTCACTATTTCCGCTTCTTCAAAATCCACCATAATGAGTTTTTCCCAGATCGCATATTTTTTGTCTTCCTGGTTTGTGTTCATATAGCATTCGGATAGGGTGCGAAGAGCGTATTTATTCGCCCCGAATTCCAGTATCCGGTTACAGAGGAATTCAACAATATTCCATTTGTGATTATCAAAGAAAATACTTATGAGCATGATAAGGTGGGAATCATCCACCATATGCTCCTTAAGTGACAGCACACCGGAGATATAAAGGGCAATGATGCTGTTTTTTGAATGATAGAGGTGTTCTTCACATACTTCTTTAATCTCTTTTCTCACTTCCTCGGTATCTGCTTTCACAATAATTTCATCGAGTTCCTTAAAATTATTGATTGTGTAACTGTTCAGTGTTGCCCTGGTCCATTTTTCTTTATTGAGCTGTTCTTTTAAGATTTTAATAATATCTTCTTCCATTGCTTTTCCCCGTTTCTCTCTATTGTATATATTCATGATAAATAGTGGAATCAAAGTATTTCAGCTTTTTTAACACTTCCTCTATTTTAGATGTATCCTCTCCTGTACATATATAATGATCGATAAGCCAGAAATAATGATTGATTAAGACCGGCTTGTTTATTTCTCCTGTTTCCGGATTCTCGGTTATCTCTTTTTCCAGTGCATAAATTGACTGTCTTAACTTCCCGAATTCCAGGGGTTTCAACTCTCTTTTTATATTAAAGACCCCATAAATCGTCCCATATACCGGGATCCATTTGTTTAATTCACCCGGCTTTATACCGATTTCCCTGCATTTTCCCACAAGTTTATGAATCATCCCGGAGTCAATAGTTAACAGGTTAATTGCATCCGGTTCAATAAAGAAAGCTTCACGGAAAAGGGCTTTGGAAATACGAATTTCATTAATAAGGGAATAACAATCTGCCAGTTGTGCCATGATAACGGCATTTCCTGCCTTCTGCTGATTCGCTATCCCCAGGTATTCGATCGCCTTATCGAAATCTCCTATCACTTTATAGCAATGACCCAGTTTTAAAAGTATATCTGCATCATAAAAACCGAAATCATCAAAGATTTTAAGATAAAGAGTCAACGCCCTCCCGAATACAAATTGCTTAATACTGTACAAACACCGTTCCGATGTTTCCCCTATCTGGTTAAGGAACTGTGAGAAAAATTCCCACTGGGAAATAAGAAACTCTGCCTGATCATACCTGTCTTTAATATTCTCCAGTTTTTTCTGCCGTTCACTCCAGAAAGTTGCACATTTAAGAGCAGACGTAACTCCTTTATACTCAAAATCGATTTTGAGGGCTTCCTCGAGAAGTTCGATCGCTTCATCAAAAAGCCCATCTTTGAAATGAAGAAAAACATTGTTCAGTATCTTAGATATCTCTTCGCTATTAAAAGAGCTATAATTTTCAGTCTTACCTTGCAAAAAGGCCATCCTGTCTTTTTTTTCTACCATAACTTTACATATTAGTCAATGAAAATTTACTATAGATACCAGTACCTTGTAAAGTATCTGGCCGGAATTCATAAGAAATTTAGAAAAAAAATCTTTTCGAATAATTTAATATTTCTTGAATTTATAGGGTTTTAGTGTATATTTCTAATAGGGAGATTTTTTATTAATTGAATTTCAAGGGATTTATCTGTTTTGTTTTTATACTCATTCTTTTTATGGTGTCCTTTCCTGCTTCAGGGCAAGCTGTTGATACAGGGTCCACGAAAGAAGCAAGAAAAGTCTGTCTCTTTGATATTTCACGGATACAGAAAGAAGAGAAGGAACCAGGTAAGGAACCGGAAGGCGAGATTTTTACGGAAGTGATAAAAGATACTCTTGCTTTTGAACTCAAAGTGGCCGGTTTTGAAATTATAGATGATGCTATATGGAAACAACTCAAGAAAAAAGAAGCATATAGTGATGATGATTTATTGGAAGGAAAAAATGCCGTGATTCTTGCCCAGAAGGCGAATGCGGATGTTGCGATAACCGGTTTTTACATGCTGGATCAAAAACGCATTCTCTTTGGCATTAAGTGTTATGATGTCAAAAGCCGCCGGCTTGCAGTGTCAATACTCAAAGACGGGCAGGCCGGGGTGTCTTTTATCAGCCTTATCAATAATGCAATAGAGGAAATCATACCCCGGATTAACATGGAATTATCATCGTACTCTGCCCAGGGGGATACAATTGAAAAGGAAGTTGTTGTTTATGAGGATATTACCTTTAAGGAAATGATAGAATTGGGTACCAGGATCAAGGTCACCCTGCATTCTGTTGATGAGGATGCTGATATTTATCTGGCCGACACACATATCGGAAAAATTACCGGGGGCGAAATTTCCTTTGAAAGCAAAGCTTTATCTGTTGTAGAGGTCAGGATAGAAAAATCCAAGCACTACACGAGGATCCTGGAGTATGAACTGGGGGAAGAAGATCAGGTTATTCACCTGCCCCGTCTCGGGAAAGTGACCCATATGGCAATGAATGCAGAGTACACCATATTTCAGACTGTTGGTATAGGAATCGGGTTCAGGTATTATATTCTTCCCGACTGGCTGTTCATACATTTTATCATGTATCCTTATCTCCAGGCCGGGTATCTGCCGGAAACCAACTCTGTTCTTCATATCGATAACAACCTCTCTGTGGGATATTATATTTATTTTTCTCCGTCCAGCTATTTCCGGGCAGGAGTCGCTGTCGGATTGGGATGGATTCCCACAATAATATTTGCCCCCAAAGCACCGGTAATCAATGATTTTTACTGGGATATTCTCGGCGTATGGATCGAGCTTAATTTAAAAGATTTTATTGTCTATTATAAAATAACGGGGAGGTTTAACCATAATATACTGGGTGATGGACATCTTAATACGGGATGGGCCAGACCGATCCCGGTATTGTTTTCTATTGGAGTAGTTTGGAAATGGTAAAGAAAATTTTTTTAGTGCTTTTATTTTTGTTTTTTCTTGTTTCATGTGAGGTGTTTTTTCGAACACCTTTCCCGGAGGAATTGATCTTTTTTAATGATTCTGTATTGGTGAAGGGAATCGAACCTTTTTATAATACCCGCATTTATCTCGTGGATGATTATGTGTTCCTTTATGTCGATGAAAAAGAGAATCCGGATAAATTATACATATTCACAAAGGATCTTAAGCAGGTATTTCTTGATCATGATATAAATAATTGTAATACCTTTGCAATGAGAGCGATGGATGGTGATTATTTTATCGGATCCTGGCGGTATCATTTATCCGAGGAGTACACAGGACGGTATGGGCTTCCTGAGTTTGCCCCGGCCCAGACTCTTCAACCACCTTTCGGATTCGGCTTTTTCCATGCCGGTTCTAATTACTTTATCTGGTGGGATGATTTAATGAATCACCTTAAATATATTCAATACACTTATGAATGGGGATCTGTTTTTTATGATGAAATTCCTCTTGATATGTATGGTAACCTGGAAGCTGTATATTATGACAAAGACCATGATGAAAGTAAATCCAGGGTGGTTCTTTTTTTTAACAGCGCAGAAGAAGACGATGAAATAGTGGTCGCGGGAATCTTTGCAGATTCTTTTGAAGGTCCATTGAGTCTTTATATTGCAGGGGCGTATCCTTTTCTGGAATTTTCGTTTTCAATCCGGGATATTAATCCGAAAGAATACTTTTTTACCGGAAATGGTGTGGTAATTCGTGAACATGAAAACAGATACGTCAGGTATAATTTAAAAGGAGAGCTTGTAAGGGAATATACTTCGGGGATGGATGGGTATTCAGATACGTATGGTCTGGATGGCAAGACAAGGTATGTATTCAGCGGAAAGTATATGAGACTCATGAAAACGGGTGTATGGTGGTGAACGGGATTTTCCGGGGGTGAAATGAAAAGGGAGCCTATTATTTTTTATCTTATACTGATTTTTTTCATGATCTGCCTTTCATACGGATTTACGGAAGAAAGCACAGAAGAGAATATAGTATCCGTACCCAGGCAGCTTTCCCTTTTTCTGGTTTTTAAAGGAAATTTCGATCAGGAGGAAACACTTCTTTTAAAGCAGTCACTTTTGATTAAGATTGCAGAGGATGATGATATCAACCTGGTTGAACCTGTTATAGAAGAGGATCTGACCCCGGACATGAGGAATATAAAAGCAGATGAACTCAAATCCGATTGCTGGCTGGCTGTCCTGGTGACAGCGAAAACAGAGACCATAGAAATTGTGTATTCATCCTATGATTTGATTAATAAAAAATTCGTTATTGAAGAGAAAAAATTCATAAAGGACAGGAAAATAAGAAGCCTTCAGAGGTCTTTCTGGAAGGACATTATTATTGATATTGCGAATAAATACAGCCAGGTAACCGGAAAATTGGAAATTAAGGAAGTTGTAGAGTATAAGAACACGACAAAGGATGCGGTTCAACAGAAAGGGGTGAAGGTTGTTTTTGAAGGAAATCCAGGAACCAGCATACAGGGGCTTTCAGAAGAAGCACTGGTGGTGAATGAACGGGGAATTGCCAGGATAGAACTTGCCCAGGCATCCACCTATAAAATGAAAGCAGTATGTCCCGGGTACTATTCTTTAGAACAGAGCTTTTATGTCGGATTTGAACCGGTAAAAATAACCCTTAAACAGGAACCGGCATCCAGGATCGCACTGGATGCATATTTGCATGAGGTCGATTACCTGGGTGGCGGGTTTGTCTTCTATTTAATTCCGAATTATTACTTTCTTGAATTGAGTATTACCACCTACATAAAAAAACTCATCTGGCCTGTGGAAAAAGGGGATACAAAAGATTACGAGTCACCTTTATTCCCTGTCTTTCTTACCTTTGGCTTTTATGTAAATGAAGAAGACAGTTTTTTCCGGTATGGTTTTAATGCCGGTGTATTCATAAGGCTGTTTTATGACAATGACAGGGGAATAATTCTGGATCCGGTTGCAGGCTGGGGAGTGAAACTGTTTGGATTCCATGCAGAGTTATCCACGTTAAAAAAAATACGGTTTTTTTATGAGCAGAATGTACTGGTGTATATTACAGAAAATCCAAACCTGCTGTCCGATAATGATATGCACGCCATTAATTTTTTTGATATCAAGCTTGGTGTCAGATTTATCTTATGACCGGATTCCCGGTTTTCGAATACTCACTTATAAAAAAAGTAAAGGAAAAATATAAATGAAAAAAACAGGGTCAGGTTGCAAATTTTTCCTGCCGATACTATACTTAAGATAATAATTTGAAATCAGTATAATAAAGTATGAAGATCAGAATAAAAATAATATTGGTCGTTCTACCGCTTCTTATTATTGCACTCATCATAACAGGAATTTCATCCTATTTTCTTGCAAGAACCGGTATTACACGGGTTGCCAATGACCTTCTCGGGTTTAAAACAGAAGAACTCCAGAAAAATGCAGTGTATCAATGGAATCTTTTGCTTGAGAATGAACTGACAGAACAGGAAGAATTTGTAAATGCTGCAAAAGCAGGGATTCTCTCCTTTGCACAGAGCCTTATTAAAAGGGATTCGGAGTTTATTTTCGCTTTTGACGAGAATATCAACATTACAATGAAAACCCAGACAAATGAACCGGTGGAAATTTATGATCATGAGAAAGAGATGTTAAAGAATCTTCTTAAAAATCAGGAGACAGCTCTTGTCGAACCGGTTCTGGGGGGAATCAGCAGGGTTGCAACAGGATTCTTTTTTGAACCTTTTCAATGGTATTACATGGTTACTGTTGAAAAAAATACATTTTACCAGGAAGTGAATCAAATTACCAATTGGAGTTTGATAATCCTGGTTGTTTCCCTGGTCTTTTCATTGTTGCTTCTTCTGTTTTTTGCCACTTACCTGACAAAACCACTGAATAAAGTGGTGCAGACAATGAAACATATTATGACAACAAAGGATCTTTCAAATCGTGTTCCTGTTGAATATAATGATGAAATCGGGAGGCTTGCCCATAACTTTAATATTATGATCGGTGAACTTGAAGAGGCATATACCCAGATTAAGAATTATGCTTTCAAAGCAGTGATGGCCCAGAGAAAAGAAAAGCGGATACGCCATATTTTCCAGAAATATGTGCCCAGAGATGTGATCGATCAATTCTTTGTTCATCCCGAAGCCATGCTTGTGGGAGAAAACCGGGTGTTATCCATTCTCTTTTCTGATATCCGTAATTTCACCACCATATCCGAGGGTATGTCCCCGGATCAACTTGTTAATTCCCTTAACAAATATTTCGGCATAATGGTGGATATTATCATGGGAAGGAAAGGGGTTGTTGATAAATATATAGGTGATGCGATTATGGCTTTTTTCGGGGCACCGGTAAAGCATGAAGATGATGCGGTACAGTCTGTCTCTGCAGGCCTTGATATGCTCGATGCTGTTATGGAGTTCAATAAACACCAGAAAAAACTCGGGATTCCCGGGTTTACCACAGGGATCGGGATTAATTACGGTATTGTTACCGTAGGGAATATCGGGTGCCAGAAAAAGATGGATTACACTGTTATTGGCGATATGGTAAACCTCGCATCCCGGCTGGAAGGATTAACAAAAAAGTATAAACAGAGTCTCATTATTTCCGAAGAATTAAGAAGCCTGGTGGTGAATGACGTCAACTGCAGGATGATCGATAAGGTGCGTCCCAAAGGCAAGACAAAGGCGGTAAACATCTACTCTGTATACAGGAAATTGACAGATAATGAGAAGAGTGCCTGGAAACAGCATGGTGAAGCAATGCGGACATATTACAACCTTGATTTTAAAAGAGCGAAAGAGATGTTCAGGCAGGTACTGAATTTTTTGCCGGAAGATCCTCTTGCCCTTCTTTTTATTGAAAGGTGTGATGAATACCTGGTATCACCCCCGCCGCCTGACTGGGATGGGATAACGATTATGAAAGAAAAGTAACCTAAAACAACTCTTTCAACTCTTCTTTTATATAGATAAATGGTAATACGGTAATGTTCTCATGAATTTGATATCTTTTTTCTCCCGGGTAAATAATCCAGATATATTCTATTTTCACCTTTATTTTTTCAACATCATCATTCCGGGTAGTAAAACATTCATAAGCGATTATTAGGATAATTACCATGAAAATTCAACCATGATATCCGTATTTTCATGGGGAGATAGCTGAATTCAGGTATGCTGAGAGAACATTTTATCCGGAGAGGAGATTCCCTCATGCAGAAAATACTATCACTCAAGATTCATATAAGCGAGCCATTTCACAATATGTCTGATTTCATGACTTCCAATTCCGCATTTTATGTAATTCATCAAAAATTACCAGTTCCTTCTTCCTGCCCCAGCTTTTTTCTTTTATAACCTGGTGATGTTCTGTGTAATCATAATTAAGATAATCAAAAGAGTCGGTAATCATCTTTGACAGTGTTGTTTTTCCACTCTACCTGGGGCCGGATAAAAGGACAATTAGACGGGAATTATATAAACAAAAGATTTATTTCACTTTAATACAGGGGAGCCCGAACTTCAGGTAAATATTGTCCCTGTCTATCGTGGGATGCTGCATACCCCGGGTCAACTCCGGTACCGTTTTGCCTACATAGGCCTGTAATTCATCTATCATAATAATACCGTTTCCGTCCGTATCCGCTTTTTTGTCTTTCAGGCAGGAGATGATCGCCCAGGAAAAGAGTCCGTTTTTATACTGATCGCTTTCATAGGACAATTCACCTCCCCTGGACGAGGAAAAAACGATAGCCCCTGAACGGCGAAGAAGGTCATTATAGATATAGCGGTCGCGGTCGAAAAGATAGGATCTTTTTTCCTTATTCTTTGTAACTAATAACCCCCTTTTCGTTGTACGGGCGGCAAGCCCTTTTGCATCCGCCATTTCATAATAATCCTGCCGGATGTCATCCTCTATTTCTCCGGACTCGCAGGTATCCATGAGAAAAAGTTTTTTACGGGCGCAGGTTTCATGGAGAAGATTCTCGATAAGTTCAAATGTTGCCGCTGTCCCGGGAAGATTATGCACATCGGTATCATGAGTAAGGTAATAATATGTTGCGTCGTCGTCCGTATCATGCACCCCATGGCCGGAAATAAAGAGGACAAAGGTATCGTCTACCGATGAGTTTTTCAAGAACTGCCCGGCATTCTTTATGACAGCAGGGGTAACTTCCTTATCCAGGTATGTTTTTATATGAATTTTCCCGTATGCATTTTTCATTGTGCCGAAAATATCTGCAAGGTCTTTTACGTCTTTATCTGCATAGTTAAGGTTAAGCCCGGGATTTTTATAGTCGGAAACACCGAATCCGATAAAATAAAGATCACCTTTTACTTTGCGGTCATATGATGCATAAGCTAATGCCCTGTATGATTCTGCCCCGGTCTCGTTCAGGCAGGCTACTTCTATCTTGTTTTCACCTTCTGAAAGCTCTATCTTTTCTGTTATGTTAATTTCTTTCCCTGCCGCGGGCTTTCCGTAAGCACCGAAAAGCGGAACATCGTTCACATAAATGTTATACGATACGATGGTATAGTGGGTGTCTTTGAAAAGGCATTGTAATGTTGCATACTTATCCCTGGTCGTTACGTTTTTGATGGATACAAAAGGGACATGCGGTGTTTTTGAAAGTGAATCTTCATTGATTTTTGTCTTTTTAAGTCTTTTCGTATATTGTGTGTAATAATGATTAATTAATGTTCTGTTTGTTGAACCGATCTTTTCAAGAAGAATATCCGGACGGTTGTTTTTTACGGCAAACTGATCGATATTCCAGGCGTCCATTCCCCGTACCATGGCGACCAGTTGGCCGCCCTGCCCGGAGGAATCCCAGTACCCGTCCCGGGAGTAAATAAGCCAGTCGGTAAGGTTGTCGGAGGAAACGAGTGAAACCGTCTCGCCGGTGGTAAGATTGCGGATTACTGCCCTGGAGTCGTTACTCCCGGAAAGAAGGTAGTTTCCGCATGGAGAAATCGCTATATCATTTACCTGGCGAATATGATCCTTATAGACAGCGATTTCCCTGCCTGTTGCAATATCCCATTGTTTTATTGTTGAATCCCAGCTCCCGGAAAACACCTGTTTACCGTCTTTAGAAAAGCAGACCGTTTCCACCACCCATGTATAACCGGAGAAAGTGCGGAGTTCTTTTCCTGTTTTTATATCCCAGAGTTTTGCCTGATAAGTAATTCCAGAAACAAACCGTGAGCCATCAGTAAAGACTTTTTCCTGTTGACTATATCCCCCGGAAAGAATCTTTGTACCATCGGGAGAAATACAGACAGAACTCACCCCCCCTGTATGGCCTAAAAAGGTGTTTACCGGGTAACCTCTTTTTGTCTCCCATAATACTATTGTTTTATCTGCGCTGCCGGAGACAAAAAAGTTTCCGTCCGGGGAAAAAGCGACGGATGCTACATAATTGGTATGTCCCTTAATGGTATAAACAGGTATTCCGGCAGCGATGTCCCAGAGAATAATACTATTGTCAATGCCCCCTGAAAGACCATACTTCCCGTCCGGTGAAAACCGGACCGAGAAAACAAAACCCTTATGTCCCTCAAAGGTTTTAAGGCACACACCTGTCTGTACATCCCATAATTTCACTGTTTTATCATTCCCTGCAGAAAGTAATTGAGTGCCGTCCGGCGAAAAGCAGACTGATTGTATTTCCCATTCGTGGCCTTTGAAGTCACCTGTTTTCCTTCCCTGTTCCAGATCCCAGAGGGCAAGGACACCCGCTTCACCACCTGTTACGATATATCTGCCGTCCGGGGAATAACAGACTGCTTTCACCTGTCCGGAGTATCCTTTAAAACGTCTTATCTCTCTCCACGTATCTGCATGCCATAAAATAACCGTTCTCCCCGCATCGGCAGAAAGGAAATACGAATGGCCGGGTGAAAAACAGGCAGATTTGATTGCAGCCGGATGTGCCGTGAGTGTCCGCAGCTCTTTGCCTGTGGGGATATCCCATATCTTTATTGTTTTATCATAGCCTGCCGAAACAACGGATGTCCTGTCAGGAGAAAAATGTACCGAGGTGATGTATCCATTATGACCGGAAAAGCTTTTTAGTTTCTTTCCGGATTCTCTGTCCCAGAGAATCATTTCCGCCTTGTCCAATAATCCGCCGCCGGAAAGAATATGCTTGTTGTCCGGTGAAAACGCGACGGCATGAATCCCCATTATATGCCCCCGGAAAATTCTTACCGGGTTTTCCTTTTCAATATCCCAGAGTATTACATTGGCATCTCCGCCGCCGGAAAGGAAATAGTTCCCGTCAGGTGAAATGGCTATTGCATTAATAAAAGAAGAATGACCGGAAAAAACCCTTGTGATGTTACCGGACAGGATATCCAGAAGCATTATGGTATGATCGGACCGCGCCAGGAGAGCGGAATTCCCGTTTAAGAGAAAAACTAAAGCAAGGACATTCGCGGTTTTATCGGTAAAGGTTTTTATTGCCTCACCGGTTTCAACATTCCAGAGTATTATATTGTGATCCCTGCCGGACGAAAGGGCGTATCTGCCATCCGGTGAAAAGCAGACAGCGTAGACAAAACCGGTATGTCCGGTTAATTTCCTTATCTCTTTTCCCGTGTACACATCCCAGAGGCTTATCGAGGTATCCGAACTCGCTGAAAGGATATACCGTTCATCCGGTGAAAAGCAGACAGCATTTATTTCCATGGAATGACCTAACTGGATAACCATTTCCGGTTGTTCAGTTGAATGAAGTGAAAAGCATAATAAGAGTAAAACCCAGATAATAAATACAATATGCATGATTTTTTTCAGACTCATAAGTCCTCCCTTTACCTATTTGTAAAGAACCGGCTCGACAGGACAGCCGGGAGTGTTATTAGTTATGACCAGCCATTGATGAGCCATTGTTTCCAGCGCTTTTTTAAGTGAGTATACAACTCCATTGCCGTTGCATGGGATTCTTCATTTTCCCTGGCTTCCTCTTCCTGGTTAAGCTGACCTGCGATTTTTGAAAGCTCTTCTCCAAGAAAAATACGGCAGCGGAGAAGACCGGCTGCCCCTGCATCGTCCAGGGGAAGGCTTTCCAGGGAGGTCAGCCGTTTTTCCAGAAGATGAATTACCTTGCCAAACAACGCGGGCTCGTACCGGAGATTGCTGTAAAGCATTTTATAACTCCAGAGCCAGGCAGGATTGTATTCCCAGGCTTTTGCAAATAGATCAAGCAGGTGAACGGAATCCCACTTTTTCGGCTGGCTGAAATAAAATGCTGCACTACTTATCGCTTCCCGGGCAGTATCCGGAAAGGTAAGCTTGCCGGAAGTAAAGCGTGCTGCGAGCTCCGTCCCCAAAGGCCGGCTGGTATTGGCAAAAAGGAGATCGCGTTCATCTGCATAAATAATGATCCAGCAGCCGGTACTCAGGGCAGTATAAATAAGATCGCTGGATGCATCCGAATGACTGGTAATGAGGATGTCCGCTTTTATTGCACGGAGGAGTTGTACCGGGTCTGCATTCGCCATTGAAGGCACCTTGTTCCCGGTCAAATACTGGTACCAGTGATACGCCTCTTCGCTGTACACCTGCTGGGCCCTCCCACCGATAAAGACCTTGAGCTGCGGACAATTCCAGCGGAGAAAACCCTCCCATAACCACGGGTTAAAAACATTCCCGGTAATATGGTTGGAATTGATGAACTGAATCAGTTTGCTGTTGTAGTTTTTATTGACATAGTGCATCCGTTCAAACAACGTTCCGGGTCCGGTATTCAGCAATGGATTGGCCGGGTGATAGTTAAGCAGGTTATCCCGGGTAATCACAATGCAGAAGAGCAGCAAACAACCCTGTAATACTGCGGGTAATATCCGCCGGAGTCTTGTAAAATCGAACACCCATTTAAGCTGGCATGCCAGGGGGATAGCCAGAACAGGGAGGGCAATGGCGATAAAACGGTTGGAACATACTGCCATGATTCCGGTACCTATAGCGGTGCCGGCTTCAAAAAGGATAAGTTTCCATTCTCCTGTTTCCATAATTTCCCGCCACGGTATCTTGCTGTTTTTACAGAAAAAATGGCAGGCCAGGCGAATTCCGGACAGGATGAAAATGATCCCCCCGGTGATAAAGAAAGCAATAATCCCGCTCATGAAAAAGGAAAGCTGATTTGTTTCACAGACAGGAAGCCAATCACGGACGGTATGCCATACCCCTGCATGCATCATCCGGAATGGAAAGGTGAGGTTTGTAAACCCAAAGGGATTGGCCAGGCCGGCAAGCAGGAACCCTGCCAGGATTGCTGCGGGGAAATGCCATTGCTTTTTCCAGGCATGCCCCGGGTTTTTTATTATTTCAGGGATCATAATGCATCCGCAGAAAAGGCAGAGCAGACCCAGGCCAAAGATGAACCCGCCGTGGATATTTGCCCAAACCGCAATAACAGGAACTACCAGCCAGACCGTCCGGGGTCTGCTGAATGTTCTTTCCAGCAGCCAGAGTTCCAGGCAGAGGAACATAAGGGTAAACAGATTGGGTCTAAGAACGGTATAAACGTTCAGGCCGCCCGTAACAGCAGCTGCAACAAACAGTGCGATGACCGGGGGAATTTTCCGCTCCAGCATTGCCAGGATCAAAAATAAAAGGCAGAGTGCGAGAAGCGTAAACTTGACTGCCAGAAGCCCCGTCCCCCCGAAGTACTGTTCTGCAAGGTAAAGCAGCACAGAGGCACCCCAGTTCTGGTTAACCCATGTGCTGTTCCCGGTACTGAAAGCCCATGTGTCCGGGGAATTCCACTCCCAGGCCATACTATCCCTGCCGGAAGCAAGGGCAGTAAACAAATCCCCTGTCAACAGGGGAATACCGAAGACTGCCGCCAGCATAAGGATTGCCAGTATGACTCCCGTGATGATGAATAGACGGTCGATGTTACCCGGGGAATGATTTATACCATTTATATTTTTCGCCATTTGCCTTAACCTTGTAGATATTGGTTTAAAAGCTATTCAGGACATATTCCTGTTGTTATCATAATGCATTACCCCGGGAATGTCAATTTACACCCGACCACGGGGTGCGATTTCCCAATCAGGTTTTTCTAACAAAAAACCGCACCTGTTCACCTCTCGGTTAACCACTCATCTTCACTAATCGACACTAATAAATTTAGGAATTATATTATATACATAAAGATAAGGCAAATTAGTGAGGATTAGTGGTTTTTTTCTTATTAAGAAGTAAGTGAACTGTTACAAAAAACCTATTATTCAAAAAAAGGGCATTG
>JAFGQK010000008.1 GCA_016935735.1 Spirochaetales bacterium
TATTAACTCCCCAATCTTTGTCAAAAAACAAAGATTGGGGAGTTAATAGCCGGACGTTGGCTACCAGGTCAAATAAACCGCTATATTAACTAAGCACCTGAATAGTTCATTTATTGGGTTGTGGGCGAAGCCAACGTTATGAATAAGGAATCGTAACAATAATGATAACACTTGATAAACAAAAATGCAGACAATGATGCTTTATATGCATTACCCGCTTTAATTAAGGGCTATTGCATTACCGAAAAGGATGGTTACCCGGTGTTTTTTTGACCATAAAATATGCAATCTCCTGCCAGAAATGTGTAGCTATTTGTCCTTCCGGCGCCATAATATCCCCCCCAATAAAATTAGAAGAAAGAATAATCGTTTTGTTGTTTCGATCTGTTTTTACCCTATTAAAAATATTTCTTTTTTCTTGACTATTTTCCCCTGACCCTCTACTTTATCGGATATATCACATTTTAAGGAGGGAATGACCATGGAACGGTTAAAAAACATCGTTACCCCGGTATGTATGCTTCTGATTATAGTTTCCATTCTTTTCACAGGTTGCGAAAAGAAAAAGGAAAAACCCACAGCCGAAAAGCCGATGAAAGCAGGTTTTGTATATGTCGGTCCTGTTGGTGACTATGGATGGTCCCATGCTCATGATGAAGGACGAAAGCATGTTGATAATAAATTCCCCTGGCTTGAAACCATTTTTGTGGAAAGTGTACCGGAAGGGGATTGTCTTCGTATTATCGACAGGTTTGTTCAGGAGGAAAAATGTGATGTGGTAATCACCACAAGCTTTGGGTATATGGATGCCACAATCAGGGCAGGTGAAAAATACACGGATACTCTTTTTATGCACTGTTCAGGAATAAAGCAGCTTAAAAATGTCGGTACGTATTTTATAGATTTTTATCAGCTTTATTACCTTAATGGCTTAATGGCAGGTGCACTTACAAAATCGAATAAAATCGGGTATGTTGCAGCATTTCCCACGCCTGAATTAATACGCCATATCAATGGATTTGGCATTGGTATTAAAGAAGTAAATCCCAATGCAAATATTCATGTGAAATGGATTTATGCATGGTATGGCCCTGATAAAGCAAAGGAAGCAGCAGAAACTCTTATAGCAGAAGGATGTGATGTGCTTGCTTTTACCGAAGACACACCGGCAGTAATAGAAGCGGGCCAGAAACATACAGAAAAAGGTTCTCCTGTATATACATTCAGCCATTACAGTCCAATGCAAAATTATGGCAAAGATTCTGTCGTTTCAGGCCAGCTTGCAGATTGGGGTGTGATATATGAAAAGATATTCCAGGATATTTACAATGGAACATGGACAAACGAAGATATGTGGTGGCTTATCGCGGAAAAGGCTGCCCTTCTCGGGGGAAAGTATAATGAAATAATCAATAAGAAATTTATTGATATGTTAAAGCAGCTAAAATACGACTCATCCGTATCGGTTTATAACCGTATCATTTCACAGTATTCATTGATGCAGGAAACGCCGGTTAAGTTCGATCCGTTTACCGGGCCGGTTTACGATAATAAAGGCAATTTACAGATAAAAGAAGGACAGATTGCAACAAAGGAAGATCTGTTACGTATGATGTATTATGTGGATAATGTCGAAGGAACCATCCCGGAATCGGATTAATTAGAAAACTATGAAAACCATTATTTCTCTTTATACCCTGAATGAAGAACCCCATAAGGTGATGCTGGAAATTCCTCCCGGGAAAATATCTCTGGATGAACTGGTATCACCATTACATATGCTTTATAATTCCATTATCATGCTTGAGATGAATGGAAAAAAAATAACCTGCAAAAAAGGATGTTGTGCATGTTGTATCCAGATGATTCCTCTCTCCATTCCGGAAGTCTTTTATCTTGATAAACTCATAAATACACTGCCGTCAGCACATAAAAAACGGGTAAAAAAACGCTTTGCCAGGAATAAAAATCTGCTGTATGGATCAAATCTTTTAACCAGTTTAAAAAATCCCCGGAAAGTACGTTCCCTGGATGAGGAATATTTTCAGCTTGGTCTGGATTGTCCGTTCCTGGAATCAGGTATCTGCAGTATTTACCAGAATCGTCCGTTTGTATGCCGTGAATATTATGTTCAATCTCCTGCCGGATTATGCAGATCACCATATACTGCCTCGATTCAAAAGGTGAAAATAAATCTGAATATCGGTGCCCTGCTTTCCTCTTTTACTGCAAAATTACTTGGCCTGGCCAGTACCCCTGTTCCCCTTATTATTATCCCGGACTGGGCAGAAAGGTTCAGGTATCCCGGAGAGCAGAAATTTCCGGCGGACTGGATGTTTAAGAAAATACTTCATGCCCTGTCAACGGTAGAACCTGAACAGGGAAATATAAAGAAAATTCAGGTACGCTTTTAAAACAGGTTTTAAAATCAATACGGCGGAAAAGGCATCTGCACCTTCTCCGCCATATTTTTATATACATGTTATTTTCTGTTTATTACTTTCAGGGTGATTATTTTTATTATGTCATTGATAAAAAACCATACCAGTGCATATACCCAGACAACAAGTGCCCATATCCACCCGATCAGACTCATGAACAATCCGTACACCAAGATCAAAGTTGCTGCAATCTGTGTTGTCAGCACAGCGATGATGAGTACCATTCATTTACCATAATGTCGGCATGAAAATCCATCAGAGTTACCTGTTGATTGAAAAACAAGAACCAGATTATCCTTTCAATCTCATTAAAAATAGTTTATAGTTATAAGTAAATGACAGGTATGTCAAACCTTACTTTGTTATATATATTAAGTGGTATTGGCAGTGTCTCGGCATTACTCCTCCTGGGTTATTTTATTTATCTGTTAACCCACCTCAAAGAATTGATAAACAGGGTTGTACTGAACTATATTTTTGCCGGGGTGATTTCCTGTATCTTTTACGGTCTGTTACATAATATTCTTTCACATCCGGTATTTTTCAATTCCCTTATACACCTGGATTTCTCCAATACAAAAATACAGGCATACTTCATTACCTGGATATACCGGGCGGCAATTTATTTTCCCTTTTTTGCCATCTGGCTCCGTATACTCTTAGTCAAAGCAAAGAAAAGCGGCAGGAAGACAGGTGTTTTCAGAATGCTTTTTATACACGCTGCTTTAATATCCACTGCATGGATTACAGATTTTGAAAAGCTGCTTTATTACGGAGGAACAATAGATGTTCATCACCTGACACACTGGATCGGTGGTATTATCGGGTGCGGCCTGCTGCTTCTTCTTGAGTATGTTTTCATGGAAAGAAAAATCATTGAGTTCCTGGATATCCGGCTTAATTTTCAAAGAATAAGGAATAAGTTATTGATTATTACCTTTGGTATGAGCGGCCTCCTGCTTTTATCAGTATTTGGAATAGCGATAGGCTGTCATACCAGTGACCCAAGCGGTCTTTTCCTTGGAAAGCTTGTTCTTTATTCAATTTTTCTCCTGATTCCTCTCTTACTCATTATTCTCAGAATTACTGCGGATTTTCAGAAAAATCTTTATAGTGCTGTTTCAGCCCTTAAATCAGCAGCAAAACAGGATTTTACTTACAATGTTGAAATTGATAGTAAAGACGAATTTGGTACGCTGGCAGAATCTCTTAAGGAGTTAAGGCTTAGTTTTCACAGAATTATTCGCAAGGTTAAGGACTCAACCAGTGAAGTTCACAGCTCCGCTGTTACCATCAACGAATCCTTGAATAATCTTGTTCTTAATGTAAGTGATTTCTTTACCAGACAGTCGGAAATGACCGGAATACAGGTAAGAAAATCCCTGCAGGCCCAGGAGGATGTTAAAAAGATCGCAGACTCAATAACAGCCATAACAAAAGAACTGAACAGTCAATCTGAAATGATAACCGAAACATCCGGCCTTATTCACAGAATGGAAACCTCAATTGCACATATTACTCATCAGACTGAATCAGCAGACAATCAGGCAAATATTTTATTTACTATCGCGGATGAAGGAAAAAAGAGTATATTATCCACTCTTAACAGTATTCAGAATGTGGAAAGTAAATCGGTCCAGATACAGGATCTGTCCGGGATGATCTCGGAAATTTCTGACAGAACCCATATTCTGGCTATAAATACGGGAATTGAAGCTGCTAATATCGGAGAAAATGGGAGAGGTTTCAGAATATTGGCCCAGGAATTACGTAATCTGGCGTCAATTTCACTGGAGAATTCAGGGACAATTACCGGGTATTTAAAGGAGATCAATGTAAGTATAAGAGAAAGCCTTAAGAGGATGGAAATATCCAGGGAAGGCTTTTTGAAAATTCATAATCATGCAGAAAACAGCAGGCAGTTGAACAGCACTATTCATAATGCCATGAAAGATGAAAACACACTGCTTGATAAAATCACCTCTATCAGTAACAGGCTTATCGATATTACGGACTCAATTAATACGTATTCAAAGCACCTATCTGAAAACAGCAGCCTGATTTACCAGGTTTTTATCGATTTCCAGAAGCGTGCTTCCGGGGACGAGGAATCCTTCCGGGAAAATTCCAATAAACTACAGGAACTTATAAACAGGATGAAGAATCTTATTCAGCGGAACTTGAAAATTTCAGATGAACTTAATTCTGATATTTCAGAATTTAGAATATAATAGAGGAGTATGGAGATTCTTGAAACGAATATTTTCATTATTTCTCATCATTAATATTAAAACGTTAATTATTACCATATTATCCGCACTCTCTACTTTTTTTTGTCTGTATTTCAATATAATCGCTGAATTTCCTCTTACACTTATAGCCACGGCTATCGTTTTTCCCATTGTTTTTTCCATTGGCGAGGCATATAAAAGACGTGAGAAATCCATCCTTCCCATTTACCGCCTCGACTATATCATAATAATTTTCTAAAACGTCTTTGATAAAAAGTCTCATATCCGGATCATCTTCCACAATTAAAATCGTGCCGTTTGAGAAATTCCTTTTTTCCCGAACTGTTTGTTTCTCCTGCTGTCTGGCTAAATTCTTTTCCAGTTCACGGGAATAGATCGATAAGATTTCATCAAGATTCCGGTTTTCCCGGACAGTATTTCCTGCCGCTGTTTCCCCACTAATTTCACTCTTTTTCAAATGCCTGTTTTCCAGGGGAAGGGCGATAACAAATTCACTCCCCTTCCCGGGTTCGCTTTTTGCCTTTATATTCCTATAATGAAGCTCAATGTATTTTTCAGCAAGGTATAAACCGATGCCCGAACCGCTCCGTGATCCGGTCTCCGGGTTTTGTCCCCGTCTATGCCGTTCGAATATTTTCTGAATTTCTTCCTGTGGAATTCCGATACCGGTATCCATTATTGTTACGACGACCATGTTCTCCGGCTTTTCATCCGGCCAGTTTTTTTCAAGCATTATCGGGTTTACCGGAACAGGTAGTGAAACCTCGATTTCGACCCTGCCTTTTTCCTGTGTGTATGTATATGCATTAAGGAGAATATTATTGAATACCATGTCCAGCTTATCACTATCAGCATAGACTATCACCCCATTATCATTCCTGTTTATGAATTTGCTTTTTATTTTCTTTTTATTCAAAAGATACCCAAAGTTGTTGAGTTTTTGATGTAAGAAATGTACGATATCAACGGGTTGGAAAGATAATGCGATGTTCCTTGCTTCCAGTTTTGATAAATGCAGAACCTGGTTAACAAGATATAAAAGTTTCTGTGCATTCCTCCCTATTATATTGATTTTATCTTCGTTATTCGTATATGGATCTTCTATTAAAGATTCCAATGGCCCGAGTATCAGGGTGAGCGGGGTTTTTAATTCATGGGCCATGTCTTCCA
>JAFGQK010000009.1 GCA_016935735.1 Spirochaetales bacterium
CTGTTTTATTTCATCCTGAGAAGATATTTTGATTTCAAGATCATTTACCCTTTCTTCCTGCTTCTTGTTTCCTCGCCGTGGTATCTTTCCGCTACTCGGTCTGCCATCGGTGTCGGTTTTGGCATGTCCCTGATAATTCTTTGCCTTAGCATGCTCGTACTTCTTCATAAATCGAAAAACTGGGTTTTAGTCCCCGTTTTAACGGGAATATCTATTGCCCTTCTGCCATATGGCTATGCCAATGCAAAGCATCTCCCGGTTTTATTCATAATCTGGATATTGATTAATATTAAAAAACTGAAGGTAAGGCGTGTTTTAATTGTTATGGCCGCTGTTCTTCTATGCATTATACCGCAGTTCTTTGATATAAAACAGGCTCTCTATAATTATAACCGGTCGGACGGGGATCCACTGACGTTTAATTGGCAATTTCAGAAAGATCCATTAGGATACATTTTAATGCGTGTCTGGAGTAATATTCAGCTGCAGGTACGTGCATTGCTCGGTATTATGGATAACCCCGGCACATGGGATGGAATGGTCGCTCAATCTTTTTATAAAAAAAATGATATTTATTACCCGAGATTTTTAGTACCTCTTTTTGTTTTCGGACTCGTTTATTCAGTATATAGATTTTTTCGATATAAGAAGAAAGATGAAGGCGTGATATTCCTGTTCTTTCTTGCATCATTCATACCCGGATTGGCTTCCGGTGGCGGTAATCCGAATCCTGCGAGGGATTACCTGATGATTTTACCGCTCTATTATTATATCACATTGAGTTTTTATTTTATTTTTGACGCCATACTTAAAGCGGAATCAGGGCTTCCATTATTACGGCTTAAAATCCTGAATTTGAATTTTATCCAATTATTCCTGTATGTCCTCCTTTCCATAACTTTTCTTTTTACGAATATTTTTCAACCAATTAATTACTTCGGCTATAAGGACCGGCAGTATGATGCTCCCCAGATTTCCAAGGCGGATATTTTATTTAATTATATTAATGACAAGTTAAAAAATGATGCTAACAGTTCTTTTCTTGTATATTCACCGGATAGGATCCTGGGATTATATACGATTATCCGTTTCTATCATTCCGAGGAAATAGGTAAGTTTATCAAAAGCGGGCAGTTGTATTTTCATTATGGGTATGCTATCGAAAAGAATAAGGATTTGATAAAAAACGGAAAGATCAAATATTTAATTTCACTGCCGGGCTTGGAACAGGAAATAATGCCTAAATACGGACTGGATGAAAATCAAATTATCCATTCTGCTAAAGATATAATTGTTTTTTCCACTATCCGCTAATCAGGAAGATCATTCTGATTCAAAGCAGGCTTCAGTGCCTTGCCGGAACGTCTGGTTAAGAGAATCAGGAAATGAATAATAGAAAGAATCACGACAGCTATAATAAAACATGTAAACAAATTATTAACACGCTTTCTGAAGGCTACTATTATGCAATTGCTCACCAGCAGGTAAAAAAGGACGTTTCTGCCCGGCATCTGAACTATTTCGGTATTTATCTTTATTGATGCGATGAAGTTTGAAGCCAAATAATACAGATAGAGAAAAAACATTGAGCCTGATAACCAGGTTAATGCCGGGGGATTCCTTTGAGGTACAAACCCGTTTTTTGTAAAAAATTCAAAAAGGGTATATGCTGAACCAATGAAGGCTCCGATGAAAATAAACAAATTAAATTTGACTTTATGTCTAGCAAAATATATTCCCAACAGGAAAAATGGCATATATTGAATTACGGGAAAACTGTAAAAACCGTTCGCACCGATAAACAAACTCAATATTGTGTTTTTTGTTCCATTGTAAAGAAAAATCGATGTTGATAAAAAGAAAGTATAAATAATCCAAAATATAATTTTATTTTCTGCAATTATAGCGAAAATATGAAATAACAATAAACCTATTATTATAAACAATGTAAAAGCTATGAGAAATTCGGAAAAAATAGGAAGCTTTTGGAAAATAATCACACTCAAAATATCCGGAAAAGTGAAATGTAACTGATTCGTTATTGTGGAGATGTATATACCGGATAAATAATAAGCAATGAGCGTCTTGAGTCCGCTAATCAACATCCTTTTATACACTTCCTTCATGTTCTTGCTAAAATAGGAAAGCCAGCAAGCATAGCCGTAGCAGAATACAAACCCGGAAAAAGTAATATTGTTGATAAACAGCATTATTTTACCTTCGAAAACGGATTTCCCGTCGCCATAAAAAGAAAGTACATGGCTTAAAACCATTCCAATGACAAGTAATCCTTTGAATACATCTATCGCAACATTTCTTTCACGGGTTTGCATAACAATCAACCTCCCGGTAGTGTTACTGAAATTATAAGAAAATAGCCCTTTATTTTCAATGCTGACTGGCAGGTTCCCGTTTTAAATGAATAGTATTCCCCGCCAGCTTGGATTTCCTGATTTGATATAGCCCAGACTACTTGTATTTCCACTCAATACCGGAAACCTTTCCTCATTCTTGCAGGAAAGGAGATGGGAGGTACATCACATCCAAGATCGTCACCTCCCTAACCTATGCATATGATATAATAACAGATTCTTGTACTCCCAACAAGGTTTCCTGGAACAAATACAAGCCTTTTTCAAGGTGTACCCTTGTCTTTGAAAAACGAGCGGCCTACCCGGACAGTAAGGCAATTTTAAAATTATTCATAAATTCATTTATTGATTTGACAATAATATTCACAAAAATTATAATCACTCTATGTATTTATTCTATATTGGTTTGATTATCCTTGGGTTAGCCGCCGCATTTATCCTGGTCGATCCTTTAAAGATTTTCAGAAGAAAAGAAAAACAGGAAAAGCCGGTATTGATCAACGATTTGCCTGCCGGTAAAAAAAACGATCGTATTAAAATCGGCCTGGATATTTTTATGATCGTCTATATCCTTTTTCTTCTTCTCATTAGTCTGAATTCATTTCCCAGGGATTTCATTTATTGTGAAGCGGATGCCGCGCGGCAGCCCGTGGAAAAAGTGTTTGACAACATGGAAAGCCATCCTGAAATAGGCTGGCTTTGGCAGGACATGAACCAGGCTGGAGTCGGGAAATCACCAGTTTACAGTTTCTTTGTTGAAATTGGGTTGCGGTTGTTCGGATTCACCCTTTTCGGGTTAAGAATTTTTCCCGTTTTGTTTGCCTGCGGGAATTTGATTCTGTTTTATTTCATTTTAAAGCGTTATTTTGATATTAGGATTGTTTACCCATTCTTTTTACTCCTTGTTTCTTCACCGTGGTATCTTCTGATCACGCGGTCAGCTACCGGTGTCGGTTTTGGCATGTCCCTGATAATTTTCAGCCTGAGTATGCTCGTACTCTTTCACAAGTCAAAAAGCTGGGTTGTAGTGCCTGTTTTAACGGGTATATCAATAGCTCTTCTTCCTTACGGCTATGCCAATGCAAAACACCTCCCCGTCTTATTCATCCTCTGGATTTTGATTAATATTAAAAAACTGAAGGTAAGGCGTGTACTGACCGTCCTGGCCGCCATCCTTGTGTGCATTATACCGCAGTTCTTTGATTTGAGAAAGGCGCTTTATAATTATAATCGTTCGGACGGGGAGACGCTGACCTATTGCTGGCAGTACGAAAAGGACCCCATTGGTTTTATCTTCGAGCGTGTTTCAAGCAATCTTTTATTGCAGATTCGTACTTTGCTTGGAATAACGGACGAACCCGGAACTTGGAATGAGATGGTTGTTCAAACGCTGTATAAAAGGAGCGACCTCTATTATCCGAGATTCCTGGTACCCTTTTTTGTTTTCGGATTCATCTATTCAGGATACAGATTCTTCCGGTTAAAAAAGAAACATGAAGGGGCGATTTTCCTGTTTTTCCTTGCTTCGTTCGTACCCGGGCTGGCCTCAGGTCTCGGGAACCCGAATCCCGGGCGGGATTATTTGATGGTACTGCCCCTCTATTATTATATTGCGTTAAGCTTCTCTTTCCTCTTCGAAACCATACTCATGGCGGATTCGGAGATTCCGCAGCTGAAATTCAAATTCCTGAAATTGAATCTAATACAATTGCCGCTGCTTGTCCTGTTTTTTCTTCTGTTCCTTTTTACGGAAATTTTCCAGCCGTGCAATTATTTCGGTTACAAGGACCGGCAATATGACTATGTCCAGGCAACTAACGTGAATAATCTGTATAAATACATGAATGAACAAATAGAAAGGGACAGCAGCAGTTCTTTTCTATTCTATTATCCTGACAGGATCCTGGGAATTTACACGGCTCTGCGTTTCAGCCATCCCAAACAGATCAGAAATTTTATAGAGAACGGACAACTGCATTTTCATTATTGGAAGGACCTGGAAAATAATATATCCTTATTGAAGAGCGGAGAGATCAAATATATAATTTCCTTCTCTGGATTTAAACAGGCAATTATTAATGTATACACGTTGTATGATAATGAAATTATTTATTCCGGTAATAATTTGATCGTGCTTTCCGCGGCAGTTAACTGAAGCCGATTTTTTAAACCGGCTTCATTCTTATATTCCTAATCCACCACCTGGGCTGTCAAGGTTTCAACGATCACTTCCTGCCTGCTGAGGTCATTCGGTTCATTCACCTTGCCATGGTTCACCGGGAAGCTTTACGAGAAAGTTATCCCTTAC
>JAFGQK010000103.1 GCA_016935735.1 Spirochaetales bacterium
AACTGCAATAAAATACGGTTTATTGTCACTGCCATATTACGGGTCTTCTGAAATAAATCAAGCATTTTTAAATCTTCAATCATCTTTATATCCATTTTAAAATGGAAAATAGTCATCTTCACTTCATCTTCATTCATATAATTCTCCTTTCATGATAACGCTGTATTGTCATATCTATTAAAGGGGTAAAGTTACTTCCTGCATTGCTTTTTTATAAAAAAATAATTTTTTTCGCTGTCTCATGTACCTGCCTCAAGGGAGTTCCTCGTAGTGGTAATACCCCAATCAAATGAAAGAAAATAAAAAATGATGTGCGGGCGATGCAGATTTTTACAGTAAGCTGTGTATTTAAGTATTTAAACGTTTACTTAACTGAAGCAAAGTAAAAATTAATTTCGTAAATAAAAAAAGCAGATCTGTATTACAAACAGAACTATATATATATAGAAAAAAATCCGTCTTCATCTGCTCAGGTGTCCTGACACCAATCCGTAGTTCCCTTCTCGACTAAACAAAGAAAACCCTCTATCCGGTAAAAAACCGGTTCCTGAAATTGCACATTTTCATCTTTTCATTGACAGGAATCTCTTTTTATGTATGTATAGTAAGATAAAGAAGAGTGTATACCGTGCATACAGGAAAAAGATAACCGGCATATATTCAGTTATCATGATATTAATAAAATATCAGGGAGGGTCAGGCGATGAATTACGAACATGACAATTGCAGACCGGAATACTTTAAAGAAAATTGGGAGGGCAAATGGAAGGTCTTTTCATGGATAGAATTTGTCTGTGCCATACCACATGTTCTCTTTATGGTAACCACCTTAAAAGAAAACGGATTGCCCAATGCATCATTTCAAAGCTGGTCAAGTTTTACGGGAGAAGGCGATAATTATTATATTATCATGTCCGGTGTTATGAAACATACTCATACCTTTGCAAATATAAAGAGGAATAAAGAGTTTTGTATCAATTTCCTGAATAAGAACTACCTGGATCAATGCTGGAAAACCATTAAAGAACATAATTTCGATAATGATGAAATCACTGCCGCAGGTTTTACCCTGGAAGACTCAAGGTCAATTAAAGTACCAGGAATAAAGGAGAGTTTCCTGAAAATGGAGTGCTGCTATGAATGGGAAAAGGAACTCTGTCCCAATAGTCATAACATTACCATTTGCGGTATAGTGAAACATATCTCCATCGATGAACATTTTGCCAAAGCCGTAACAAAAGATAAATACGGAAAAGACAGTTTTATGTTTCATCTTCATTCACCAATAAATCCTTTTACCGGGGAAATTCATAATGGAGGTGTCGGTACAATTGAATATGCAGGGAACATTTAATTGCAGCAAAAACATGCAGGGAATTTACCGCACCTAAAAATCACTTTCATATATGAAAGGAAACAATATGAAAAATAGACCGTTATTTTTTTATATGTTTTTATTCCTGTTTCCTTTCCTTATTACAGGCGGGTGCATCTCACCGGCAAAAGGGACAGGGCAGGAAAAAGACGCAGCGCCCTCCCAACCGGCACAGGGTTTTCATATAAGCAATGGAAAGCTTATCGATGCGACGGGAAATGAGTTCATTATTCGTGGCATCTCCTATCCGTACTGCTGGTTTCCGGGCAGGACAGATGCTCTTACCGGCATCAAGAATGCCGGGGCAAATACCGTATGAATCGTATGCAGTAATGGTTCCCGTTGGAGACAGACAAGCGCAACCCAGTTATCCGGCATTATTGCGTTATGTAAAAAGAACAGGCTTATTGCCATCCCGGAAATCCATGATACAATAGGCTATGGAGATGAAGGGGCAGCCTGCATTATCCCTGGCAGTGAATCCCTTAGAATCTGGCCGTATTTATGTAGGGTTTTCAACATCAGTTGAACCAATTATCAGTTTTTCTTTTTCTTTAACTGCACAATGAGAATTCCCGCCCCGACCAGAATGCATCCTGCAACAAGGCCCGGGTCAAAAGATTCACCAAGCAGAATAATCCCGAAGATCATGCCGATTACCGGGCATGCAAAGAAAAAAGCGGAAAGCTTTGCCGCACTGTGCCTGGAAAGGAGGTATTGCCAGGATAAGAAAGTAAAACAGGTGGTAAAAAGAATCTGGAGGATCAGGGCGGTCCATGCATCCCATTTTACAGCGGAAAAATCCACTTTCTCAAACGCAAGCCCCCCTGCCAGGTAAAGAACAGTCGAAACCAGCAGGGTATAGATGAGAACCTTCCATCGATTCATTTTAAGCATTAGGCGTTTATTCACCACAACACGGAAAGCGAGAATCATTGCACTGAGTATCTCTATGAGATCGCCCTTTAATTGCCCACCTGCCAGACGGGCATAAAGGGTAATCACCATACCGGCAAGAGCGATGGTACATCCAATTATTACACGGGTGGAAAACCGCTCTCCACGGATAAAAAGCGGTGCGATAAATGCAACCGGAAAAGGGTACGAGTAAATAAAGAGTGTTACCCTTCCCCCTGTGGTAAACTGGGCACCGGTATTAAAAGTAAAAATCTGTAAAGCGGAAATAACACCCAGGATGGAAATAAGACCGAGCTCCTTCCATGTTACTTTAAGGGATATCTTCTTTAAACAAAGGAAAACAATCATGATTATTGTAGCAGGCAAAAACCGTATAAAAGCAGCAGAAACAGGCGGGATATCCCGGATAACCACCTTTACAAGGATTGTATTAATCGCCCATGATATGACAAGAGTAAGTACCCAGATAACCGACCCCGGGGAAAGAGGTTTCTGGCTCTCTGTTGTATCAGAAGAAGTTTCAGGGGATTTGAAAGCAGGTTTTTCTGTTGGATTTATCATGGGCTTTCAAATCACCTGAACACAACAACTTTTTTTGCAAAAGGATGAAATTGAAAGGTACTCCCGCTGTTTATATCTGTCTCTTTTCCATCGATGAGTACTTTCTGTATAAAAAACGGGATGGAAAATTCGATATATCCCGGCGGAACGGTATAATCATTATCCAGGTGCAGAATAATTCTATCCGAACATGATTCAATGGTAAAATTGATCCTGCCAAAATAACTTGGCCCGTTTTTTACCTCGATGAACTCACCGGCCTCCATCCAGCGGTGGTAGATCACCGGGGTAATGATGAGCCCTTCATCATCCTCAAAAAAAAGGATATTCCTGATAAGATGGAGCAATTCCGCACATGCCCACCCATGATGACCATCGCCCATGCATCCCCCCTTTGTAACCGGGTGGATCGCTTCAGGGAAACTCCCTGTACCGGCTATATTGTCGATCACCCACTGTAAAATCGGGAGTACCCTGGATGACCTCCGGTAAAGGTAACATTCGGCAATCTGTAATGTGAGATACACATTATAGCCGGAATGAATAACCCGGTGAAAAAAGCCGATATCCTGCTGGTACCTTTTCCTTAAGACCTGCAGGGTACCGGTTAATTTTTCGTCCCGCGGTGGAAGCAGGCGCAGGGGATAGAGGGCACAGATAGAGCCGATAATCGATGAGTCGATGTCCCTGTTAGGAGAAGATGGGATAATCGGTATCGGAAATCTCTTCTGGGCAGAATCGATGGATGCAACGACCGCTTTTTTGTATTCATCAAACACCTTTCCTGCTTCCGCGGCATCCTTTTCTTTCCCCAGTTCCCCGGCAATTACCCGGAATCCCTGTATTCCGGCAAGTGACCAGAAATTATCCCAGTAAAAGGTATCATTCGGTCCAAAGTGTTCGGCAGAATAGCCGGGGGGAAGCAATCCATTCTTTTTTACCCTGTTATTTTTAATCCACTTATACCCTTTTAAAGCAGGTTCATATATCTTTTTTAAAAAGTCCTTATCCCTTGTGTAAAGATAATGCTGATAGTATGTCCAGATTGCCTGTCCGTTTGAATCCCACTCACCTTCCTGGGAAACAAAATACCCGTCGTTTCGCTGGTTTTTATAAAAATTCAAAAGGATTTTTTCTGTTTCTTTATGAAAACCCATTTTATCCAGGGCAGTAGCCATATATGCAGTATCCCTGAACCATTCATGATGATAGGTAAAAGGTCCGGGCGTGATAACATCATTATCAATAAAAAGGTAAAGATGCGCCATATTGCCGTTAAAGGTATTCTGTAATTTCTGATACGGGAGTTTTATCTTGATACTCTTTTTAAGCCGCTCTTCCCATTCTGAAATCACGGAACGCTTCATATCCTGGTGAGAGAGATTGTACAGGGTTGCACGGTTGAGATGGCCGCGATCCACCGGGGCCGTTGTTATCCGGGTCTCAAACTCCTTTACCTCACCAGCTTTAAGTCTAAGGCGGTATTCTGCAAATGCACTTGCAAGACCATGTTTACAGGAGACCTCCTGCCTTTCCTTTTTTGTAAACACTTCTTTTGCCGAATCCCCATCATCCTGGTTTGAACAGAACACCCTGTCCGGTTTGGAAAACAGGAAAAGCCCCTCTTTCTCATTAACCAAAAAAAGATTGTCCCTGCTTTCGTATTTTATCTGGTTGATAATCGAGACTCCCTCCGGGTTAAACGGTCTTATATTGATAAACAGGGATATATCGATGTCCCTGGATTCAAGATTCTCTATACTGATGCAGTGAGAGATAATTTCCTTTCCTTCATATCTATGGACAAATGCCGTTGTCATTAAACGGAGATCCTTTTTCACAAACTGGGAGACAACAACCGGGAGTTGTTTCACCAGGTACTGGTACACTTCATCATTCCTGGATGGCACAATAAGGAAACCGTTTTTACCAATCCAGAAATCGGTTGACCAGCTGTCATACCAGGGGGTGAGCAGCCCTGTAGGATCCACGATCGGTTCCCTTTCCGAATCCAGTGCACCGATAGCAGTCCAGTTCCTGTGTGTGAGGTTTGTCGAGAGTACGGTTCCGGGCACATAACTGACCGATGTTTCATCATACTGTTTCTCCACCCAGTAGGGGAAAATCCAGTCCAGGTTGATCTGGATAGCGAACATATTCAAAAGCCCCCGGGAAGCAAAATCGATGCTTACTGCCGCAATCTCTTTCGGCAATGGGATCTTTGAACTTTCCCCCAGATTGAAACTGGCCTCTATTCGTTTCAGAGCATTCTTAAGGCCGTAATGTTCTGCAAGTTTTTGTAGAAAAAATGATCCAATACCCACGGAGTATTTTTTTCATAAATACGGCTGCTTGTCAAGAGGAAAAAAACCGCAAACCCTGTTACTCGTTTTCTTACCGGAAGCACCGGCGGGGGAATTCACGGTTTAAAACACGGTGCCGGTATTCCCTGTACACCCGGTTTAAAGAAAAAAACAGAACCGGCATCCGGGTATAATGAAGGAACAGGTGTGTCGATACTTGCCGTTGTTATGAAGAGGGTGTTCAGGGAAGGTCCCCCGAAGGTAAGGGAGGTTACATGGAAAGCCGGCACTTCGATTTTCTCAAGCATTAGCCCGCTGTGGGGATTCCATCTTGTAATACTATGACCGCCCCACAAGGCGATCCAGAGCATCCCCTCTGCATCAATAGTACAGCCATCCGGATATCCGAGGGTTTCCGGCACTTCGATACTATACGAGTGGAAATCGATATCCCCGGATTCGTTATTATAATGATAGGCAGCAACCTTTTTTGTGCCGGTATCGATGTAATACATCCATTTTTTATCCGGCGACCATGTTATGCCATTCGACGTTATTACAGAAGAAATCATTTGATGAACTGACATCCCCGGATCAATCCTGTATAATCTTCCTATCGGGTTTTTGAATTCAAGATCCATGGTCCCGACCCAGAATCTTCCGGCAGGATCGCATTTCCCATCATTAAACCGGGTTTTTTGTGATAGTTTATTATCGAGGATAGCGGTCATACTTCCTGTTTCCGGATAAAAGTGATAGACACCATCCTCTAAAGCTAAAAGCATGGTGTGATCATCCAGGGGAGCAATCGAACCGGGTTTCTGTTCCAGGGGTATAATCCGGATGGTCGTTCCTCCTGTATCCTGTACAATAACCCTTTTGCCTTCAATATCGACCCAGGAAAGCATTTCTTCCGGATGATTCCAGGTAATTCCTTCACCCAGGAGTGCTTTGTACCCATGTAGTATTTTCATTTCTCCCATTTTTTTCTCCTATCATCCGGTTTGAAAGTATAAAATATGACTCCTGTATTTTTCCAGTTCAATATACAGGCCATTATCTATAAGATCAACTGTCTCTATTTTATAACTTACACTGCCGGAAAGGTCATTAAAAATAATGAATGGGGCCGTCCCGGAATGAACAGGAAGTAATCTGCATTGGCTTCTGCTGTCAGAATAGTTGATGACAACAAGAAGGTGGGTATCCCTGTGCGTCCACATCCATGCGAGGAAGTTTTTATATGTACTATTTCCTTCCCATGCCTGGACAGGCCAGATAAGCTCCCATGTCCCGGATTGAATAATCCTGCTTTTTCTTATTTCCAGAAGATTTCTGTAAAACTCAATAAATTCCCTTTTTACTGATTCTTCACCTTCCCTTCCCAGTTGCACCGGGAGTCTTTTCTCCTTTCCCTCACATTGCCCATCATGTAAAAAACAAAGTCCCTGTATTGTATTGATGACTAAAGCAGCGGCCCTGGATTTTTCAGTGCCAAAAAGGCAGGCTGCTCTTGCTTCATCATGATTTTCTATAAAACGCATCGATTTCTTCTGATAATCCTGTTCTGCTAGAAGATGAGATTGTATATAATGCGCAGATCCGTTAACGAGTCTGTCATAGAGTTCTTTATCATATGTATAATCAAACCCCAACTGCTGGAGCCGCCATCCTGTATCCCAGTATGCTTCTGCAATAAAAATAAAATCTTTACACCTTTTTCTTACCTGACAGATAATGCTGTCCCAGAACTCCATATCCGGTTTCTTAAATCCTCTTTTTAAAAGAATATGCTTCCATGTATTGAAAAAAATATCATTCAGTAAAAGCATCGCCATATCACATCTTACCCCATCACACAATAAGGTTAAGTCCAGAAGCGTATCCTTTAAAAAGCATCTTGCTTTTTCATGGAAGGAATTTACCTGGACAGTATCCTGCCAGGGATCAAAATTCGGATCACGGCCATGAGCAAAAATATAGTCATGATCATCCCGGGAAAAGAAGACATGCGGGGTTTGTATACGCGCTTCTTCATCCCCGATAATAAATAACTCCGGGAGTTCATATAAAAGCCTGGTGAATGCACTGAAATGGTTTGGTACAAAATCCAGAATTAACTTCATCCCCAGGGTGTTTAATTTCTCTTTAATGCTCATAATATCTTCATTCGTTCCAAGGGTACTGTGAACATTATAGATATCGATCGCATATGGGGAACCAATGACATCTTCCTCTTTCCAATCAGGAAGACTCCGGGAATATTCACCCACCAGGTCCCTGGTAAAACAATAAGTCCCGGTGGATTCCTTATTGGTCTGCCATATCCCCATGAGCCAGATAAAATCGATTCCCATTTCTGCAAGCTTTTCCCAGTAATTATCCGGTATGTGCTTTAAGGATACGGATTTTCCATTTTGTGAAAAACGTTTAATCCAGACCCTGGTGTTAATCTCGTAGATAACGGGGCTATTTTTCTTTTTTGTAATCATCATACAAGTAACCTTTCAGCATACAGTATTATATGGGAAAAAATACTCATAATTCAATAATCAAGTATAGTTTTATGGAGATTCTTTTATACAAAATAATGGGGAAAAAATTTAGATGCAAATACCATTTCCGGTTTTTCCTTAAACAATGAAAAATAGTTGCTTGTCCTATAAGAAATTGAAAGGATGAAAAAGAATAGGTGAAAAATCCTAATCTAATAAAAGGTTTATCTCCTATATGCTTTTAGATAAACCAATGATTTTCATATATAAATTATTATGCTATAATTGCCGGGAAATTTAGTATTTTTCAATAATCATGCTGACAGATCCGGAATAGTGAAGTACGGTTCAGGTGATACTATTGTCAGTGAATGTTAACATTACTTTATAATTATAATAATGGAGGAGGTGATGGAAAAAAAAAGAGAAAATATGAGGATTTTAAAAAGTTTTAGAGAGGAGTAAAAAGAATGAAAAAAAAGCAGTTGAAATTTCTCATTGGAATCCTATCATTAATGATTCTATTTACAGGGCAGGCAGCTTTTACCCAGGAAATTTGTGGTAAATATGATACCGTTTCCGTAAATAACGGTGAGTACATTGTTCAGAATAATGTCTGGGGAGCAGACACCAGGCAATGTATCCAGGTGAATGGAACAGGCTTCACGGTATCCGTTTCGGAACATAACCAGGGTTCTGTAGCTTCCTACCCTTCAATTTACAAAGGGTGTCACTGGGGCAATTGCACAGATAACAGCGGATTGCCTATGCAGGTCAATCAGGTTGCCGGTGCATCTTTCAGCTATACGATAAGCAGTAATAGACCTTCGGGAACATATAATGTTTCTGCCGAGGCCTGGCTTAGCGCGTCAAGCGATTCGACCCTGGGATACGACGGGGGAGCCGAAATAATGATCTGGCTTGATAACAGCGGTATGTACCCGGCGGGATCCCAGATCGGGACTTTTAATGGTCATGATGTTTATTATTCAGATATCGGCTGGAACTTCCTTACCTATGTACAGACAGGAAGAGATTCCGCAAGTGGTGATATCATGGATTTTATCTATGATGCCATGAACCGGGGTTATGTGCAATCAAACTGGTATTTACACGTTTTTGAAGCCGGTTTCGAACTTATGGTCGGTGGTGCCGGTCTTGCAGCAGAATCATTCTCTTTTTCTGTAAACGGTGGAGATTACACACCAGGGCCGACAGATCCGCCCGTAACACCGGACCCTACCCCGGATTCTACACAGACACCAACACCGGTACCGACAACGACACCATCGATGGAAACCTCCCCGACCCCGACCCCGGAACCTACGCAGACACCCCAGGCCGGTGCAGGGGATGTGTGGTTTGTGCCCCAGGAGGTTGTTGTAGGGATTAACACGAATTTCGCAACAGAGATTCATGTCAATACCGGTTCACAGAAATTCGCTGCATACGGCTTTGATATTTCCTATAATGCATTTATAAGATTGAATAGTTCTGTCGGAACAAAAGGTGTTGAAGAAGGGCCGGACGGATTTGTTGCCGCAGTAAATGCCAACGAAACAGGATTCATTAGAATAAGCGGCTTTGATGCATCCGGCACAGGCCCGGGACAGGATCTTCATGTTTTAACAATAAACTGGAGATCTTACAGTTATGAAGGAACCTGTCCCCTTGATCTCGAGATTGTTGACCTGGGAGATGAAAGCACCAATCCCATCGGGAATCCCAGGGCCATTGACGGGAATGTTATCATAACGAATGTGTTGTTAGGCGATGTTAACAGTGACGGTTCCATTGATATTGTCGATGCCCTTCTTATAGCCCAATACTATGTCGGATTAAATCCTGATTTAAATATTGGTGCGGCAGACACAAACTGTGATGGTTCTGTTGATATTGTCGATGCCCTCCTTATCGCGCAGTACTATGTTGGACTTATTACACAATTCTGTTAAGAACAACATAAACTATTTTCTTAATAATTAGAGAACATAAACAAGCTTTTTCAGGGGGAGCTGCTTTAAAACAGCCTCCCTGATTTTCATAATCTTACCATCCACCTGTGTAAAGGTGCCATCTGGCTGTACTTTTCAAAACAGAAATCGGCAAGCTCCGGTTTGTGGAGAATTTCCGGTGTTTTTACGGTATACATCGCCCGAAGGCCCTTGTATTTCATAAGTAATTTATTTTCCTCAGGTATTGCATATCCCGTGGGATTCTTTTTAAGTCTTTTCCCCTCAATTATAATATGATTATTTTCCGATATTTTTGCGAGTATTTTTTGAAGTTCCCTGTACCCGGCAGAGCAGGAAAGCTTTTCACGGTATTTTTTTAATAATAATGAAGAGAATTCATACACCCCGGTGCAAAGAACAAGAATCCGTTTTTCAAGATGGAAATAGAACCCCGGATACCATATCCTTCTTTTTTCCGGGCCTTCCCAGAAAAGAATTCCCAGGTTTGTATTATAGGGACAACCGCTTTTATGAAAACGCGTATCCCGGTGAATACGGAAAATTGATTTATTTACCCGTGGAATTGCATGTATTTTTTTTGATATTTTTTTGAGTTTATTCCCCATGGTAATAATAAAAGCCCGGGACGGTTTTAACACATAGGTTTCGTATTCCTCCTTATGGGCCAGAAACCATTCCCTGTTATTATTCTGGGTAAGCTGGGAAAAAAAACGGAGTATCTGTTTTGGAAATCCGTTAAATTGAATTTTCTCCATACATACTTCCAATTTTCAAAAAAAGAGAAAATCCGCCGTAAATGTAATCAAATCAGAGCGATGTTATTCCTTTACACCCCCGATTGTAAGTCCTGTAATGAAATACCGCTGGAGAAACGGATATACCAGGACAATTGGCGCACTCACGATCATCGTCATCGCGGCGCGCAGGGATTTCGGCGTGACCGTACTTCCCGATTTATCCACCGCGGCCATACCGAAAGCATCGGTCATACTTGTCCCGCTCATTGCGGCATTGGCAGATTGTATCTTTTTCATGAGTTCGTACTGGAGTGTTGAAAGTTCTACATTGGAGGAACAGTAAAGGAAGGTATCCCACCAGTAATTCCAGTGCCATACCGCAGTAAAAAGGATAATTGTTGCCAGTACTGGTACACAGAGGGGAACAATAATCTTTAAAAAGATGTAAAACTCGTTTGCACCTTCCATTTTTGCAGATTCGATAAGACTTTCCGGCAATCCCTTGATATAGGTTCGTATAACCAGGAGGTTCCAGGCACTGGTAATCCCGGGCACCCAGTAAACATGAAAGGTATTGACAAGGCCAAGACCCCGGAAAAGAAAGTATGTAGGGATTAACCCCCCATCAATATACATTGTAAGGATATAGATGACTGCAAAGGGAATCCGAAGGAAGAATTCCCTCCTGCTTAATGTGTAGGCAACCATGGCTGTGCAGAATGTATGAAGAAGACCGGCAATCAATGTTCTTAACACCGAGTTTAAGAATGCACGCCAGATATGGGGATTCCTGAATATATCCATATAATTAATTGTAGAAAATCTCCTGGGCCAGAGACCGATCCCGCCTTTTATCGTATCCAGCGGTTCATTAAGAGACACTGCCAGCACATTAACAAAAGGCAGGAGGGTGATGAAAACCAGGAAAACGAGTAGTGATATTTTAATGGTATCAAAAATATGATCGTTTATGTTTCCTCTCATGACAGCCTCCTACATCAATGACTCTTCGCCCAGTTTATTTGATATCCTGTTCGCAATAAAAATCAGGGTAACACTCACCACACTTCGAAATATACCGGCAGCTGCTGCGTAGGAAAAACGCATCATCTGGATCCCGTAGCGTAATATATAAATCGTAAATACTTCTGCATAATCCTGGACAAGACCGTTGTTCAGAAGGTACTGCTGTTCAAATCCTGCTTCAAGAAGATGGCCGATATTCATAATGAGTAAAACGATAACGGTTGGTTTTATCCCGGGAAGGGTAATATGCCATATACGCCTGAGTCTTCCGGCCCCGTCCATATCTGCCGCTTCATAGAGTTGGGGATCGATCCCTGTCATGGCAGCAAGATAGATAATTGCGCCGAATCCGGCGGTCTTCCATACATGGGACCACCCGATAATCCACCAGAACAGCTCCGGTTTTCCCATCCACAATACCGGGGATTTAATAACCCCGATTGTAACCAGGAATTGATTGAATATCCCGGAAGGAGAAAGGAATTCCAGAACCAGGTTTGCTGCAACAACCCAGGAAATAAAATTGGGGAGGTATGACACAGTCTGTACCGTTCTTTTAAAAAGTCCTTTTTTTGTTTCATTTATCAGGATTGCGATAAATAAAGCAAAAACAGTCCCCATTACAAGCTTTATAACAGCCATTGCAAGGGTATTTCTTAATGTCTGGAAAAAATAAGAATCTTGAAAGAGTAATTTAAACTGCTCGAACCCCACCCATTCCTGGTCAAATATCGCCTTATGGGGTTTATAATTCTGAAACGCCATTATCCAGCCAAAAATGGGCAAATATCTGAAAATGATGATATGAATGATAAAAGGAACGGACATTACAATCAAAAATTTCTGGTTCCAGACCTTTTGCATAAAAGCTGAACGTCGTAATGTTGTTGTATATACCATCTTCTCCTCCATTTTTATTGTATTACCATTATAATAGGTTTTTTAATATTTACTTTTTTATATTTAAAGGATAAATGGGAATCTCTTTTATCTATATTATAATATAATAGCGAAACCCCCGAATGTAAAGATTTTCTTTTGTACCTTAATAAATTACTATCATGCCTCAATGAATGTTGAGGAGTACCTTGTACACTACTATCGTGCCTCAACGAATGTTGAGGAGTATTCAATAAAAAGCGGATACCCCACTTTTGTAGAGTATCCGCTGATTCTTATCTAAAATTTACTGTATAGTTTGATATCCGCCGGCTTTCTTTATCCTTTCATCAATCTGATCCTGGTAGAATTGAGCATGTTCCTTTTTATTGGGAAGTTTACTCAGTGTATTAGTATACTCTTTCCAGAGTTTATCATACTCTTCATCATTCTTTGCCATAATCAAGAGAGGAACGTATTTTTTCCATACTTCCAGCCTTTTTTCATGGAAAATATCGATATCACTGCCTGTTGGTATTTTAATTGTCCATACCGGGAAGTACACAGCCCTTCTCATATCCGGTCCGCGAAAAAAGTCATACCAGGTCTTTTTCCCATAAGCTGTAAGGACTTCTTTTTCCGTATCGAGCAGTTTATTATAGAAAATACTCGGCTGGTTTACTGAACTTACGGCATTCTTTCCATCAGAGAAAACAGATGCGTGATCAAAACCGCAGAGATTAATCCAGTAGGTCTGGCCGAATACATTATTTAACCACTTGGAATCATCCCATTGATCGAGCATTTCCTGTGTCCGGTAAAAATAACCGTTCTCGTCAATTAAATAATCCTTTCCTTCAAATCCCCATTGCCGTTTAATCTGGGCGTCTTCCGAGCAGAGGAAGTCAAGGTATTTGAAAGCGGCTACCGGGTCTTTACAGTCAACAGAAATACCGACACCCTCGGAAGTCTGCGGTTGAAGCGGGCCTTCATACTCTTCTTTATATCCTTCCATAACAATGGGAAGAGGAACCCACCACCTGTCCTGTCCCTGTTTTTTAAGCAGCTTCTGGACTTTCTCAAACTGCCATGCCTGGTCATAAAAAGCTAAAATACTCCCGGTCGAGAGTTTTGCCAGGTACTGGTCATAATCCATAACAAAGGATTCAGGATCATAGAGCCCTTCCCTGTATACCTCGTTATAGATCTTGTAAATCTTATAAGCTCCCGGGGTATCAAAGAACTGGGTGGCCACCCATTTCCCGTCTACCCAGTCGACATTGGCTTCACCATCGTTCGGATGACCGGTCATAATACTCGGGGCATTATAAAGGGGGAACCTTCTCCAGTCATAGGTAAGGGCAGTGAATGCATAGGTTTTGTGCCCGTTTATCTCGGGATATTTTTTCGCGTACTTGATAAGCATGTCCATGGCAGCCTCGACACTTTCCGGTATGGGCCATCCATTCTCTTTCAGTACGGCTTTCTGTATATATAAACCGTGCGCTTCGCCCGTTCTCTGTACCCTGTCGGTGTAGGGGAAAAGCTGCGGAAACCAGTAAATTTTCCCGTCTTCCTGTTCCAGCATACTCAACCTTTTCCCATAAAACTTTTTGGCATTTGTCCCATATTGTTCAATAAGGTCGTCCAAAGGGATGAGTGCACCGGAATCATACATCCTTCTCATCTCATTCCGTGCATTGATAAAATCCGGATAATTTCCGCCTGCAATCATAAGGCCCAGTTTCTGTTTTAAATCGCCGACGATGAATTCCCATTTGAGTCTTACCCCTGTCTGCTTTTCGGTCCAATCGCCAAGGATTGTTCCGTCCACCGGATAATCTTCCTTTGGATACGCAAGGAATATCGACATTTCCTTGAGTCCTTTTTTTGTCCCTTCCGAGTCTCCCCTGGCAAAAGCAAAGCCGGCAGTAAAAATACAAATAAGTGCAATAATAGTGAGTTTTTTAAGCATTCTCTTCATTCATTAACTCCTTTCATTTATCTTATTTCATTTCTGTCCTCGTAAAAGCCAGAATTATGATAAACGTTTAACATAGTTGTACCCTAGTTTAATCCACCTGTCAACATTTTTTTTCCTCTTTCATGTATAAATGATATCATGATCTTTACTTTAATGCAAGTTTCATAAGCGAATTCCAGGAAAATCATGCTTAAATTCAAAGTACCCTCAAAATCAGGGTGAAATAACATTCTTTTTCAATAAAAAAGAATGTATATCTCTTATTTATTGCTTCCACGGGAAAATCATCCCCTTTATTGAGCGTTTTCCCAGCTTTTCCTCATCCTTTTGAAGAAGTTCGTCCCATGGTATCTTCTTTTTATCTGCCTCCGGGTGAGTTTCCAGGTAATCGTGTTTATAGAGTCTTATTTTTACACAAACATTTATCCATAATATGATTGTTACAGGGCCGAACATCAGGCATAAGAGAAAAAGTGAAATGGGAATCAGAAGCACAATGACAAGAAACATTAAATAGGTAAAGCCTGTATTTTGAAAAAAAAGGATATAACTTGCCAGCAGGCTTTTATGTATTTTCCTGTTTATTCGAAAGGAAGCGGGAAAAAAATAAAGACTGAGCAGGAAGATATTCACCCAGACAGAAAAGACAAGGACACCAAAGGCAAGATCGATATAAGAATCATTTATAGCGAAACGGGTAAAATAGTAGAGAATGACATTAAAAAAAATAAACAGCAGGAGTATGGTAATGACGAAATTGACAATACTCTGTTTCCATGTCTCGACCAGGTATTGAAAAAAGAGACGAAACCCGCCTTCTTTATTATCCGAGATATCCAGCGTATACCTGAAAACAGCACCAATATAAAAATTTATTATAAGGAATCCGAATAAGAGATAAATATCGAAGAAAATCTGCGGAATGGTTTCCAGAAAAGAAACCGGGAGGAAAATTGGGAGCATGATAATACAGGCAAGGAGTATCAATCCGATATTCATAAGGAAAATTTCTATAAAATGATCCCACATATCAAAGAATGTCTTTTTTATACAAAAGAAAAGCATATACACTCCCGCTTGATTATAAAATAACGTCCCCCTGCTTTTCACGGCAGGAGAAAAAATCATAAAAACACATAATAGTATATCGTATCATTTTATTCAAGATTCTGTACATCAAAATAATGAAAGAATCCTTTATCTTTTTTATGCATGTGGAAGTACTGCCCGTGGGGTGTCAAAACTCCATCCAGCCTATTCGGGATAGGCTGGACTAAAAAATGAGGTTGGATAATGAATAAAATGTAAGGAAAACCTTACATAAAAATCGGCCTTTGACATAAAAGAACTACCTGGAGGCAGTTCTTACCATAGAGATTTTAAAAGAGTCATGATAAATTTTAACTATAAAAATGACTAAGCAGCTTACCTGTAATAATGATACCACAAACCTGATAATACAGGTATCGTAAGGATTCTGCTAGATCCGGTCTGTGGGGTATATCCTTTTGGGATATCCTGCATTATACCCTGGTACGGACGAAGTGTATTGTAATAGTTGTTGATATATTCTTTAAGAATGCTGTCCAGCTGGTTATATGAAAAAATGATGAACCAGTCCAGACATTCACGCCTGACGGATCCGACAAACCGTTCAGCATAAGCATTCATGTCAGGTGACAAGGGTGTTATACGGATATCGGTTATTTCAAGCCCTTTATAATTTTGGTATACAAACTCTCCTGAACCGTCGTGTATAAGAAAAGTCTTATGTCCTTCACGATCTTCCATAAATCGTGTCCTTTCGGCAAACGTGCGTGAATTATAATTGTCGTCGAGTGGAAAGAATAATTGTCGCTGGTCAATTTTTTTTGGCATATAATATAATACTTTAGATTTTTTAACAAACAATGGAATTGAAATCAAATATTTTAATTTTAGTATGAAAAACCTGCTAAAATATTGGAAAAAGAGGTGGTTAAGAAAGCGTTTAAATAAGCTTCAAATTATAGAAAATATAAAATGGTTTAATCCGGAGATGTTTGAAATTTTAATTTTTGTTAATTATTTTTGATAATATAATAAAAGAAAAGAATGCTAATAAAGAACAAAGAGTAATAAATGAAAACAGTAGACTTGTATTCCGAACAAAAAGTTATAGAGAACGTTAATCCGCGTACATCAGTGTAATCTGTAGTTTGTATACCTTTCTTAATCCGTTCGCATAAATCCGTTCGCATAAATCCGGCCGCATTAAGGCAGTGTATTAATGAGGAAAGTAAAGTCAGCAAAATATGGTTTCATATTGAGAAACACTTTGCATCAATGTGGTTAATTCGTCCGAAATGTGTTATATTTTAACCAGTATAACTTATGCGATAAGGAGTAGAGGTATGAAATTTATTCCTGGATTAGTTAAGAAACTGCTTAAAATGGTTCTTGCGGGGGCATTTACCTTTGTTGTTGCCGCATGTTATGGTATTGTAATAGATTACCGCTTTTTGTTTCATGTCCAGGATCCGGGTGAGCAACCCATCCAGGGGCTGAAATTGGAATTAATCCAGAGTGGTGAAACCCTTGATATATCGCAAACAGATGTAGATGGCAATGCAGAGCTTTTTGCCACTGAATATGATACGGACAGTAATGAATACAATGTGACTATTACGGATATAGATGGAACTGAAAACGGGGAATTTCAAAGGAAGGAAATGATAATTACCAGCGGCGATGACTATGAAGAAGAATATACCGTGACCATGGATCCTGTTTTAGAATAAGGAGAAAGAGTAAAAGCTGTTTTCTTTTCTGTACAAACTTTATAAAAAACTGGAAATAAAAGACCACCATCTCCTGTATCTTTTTCTAGAAATAACAAGGCAATGCAACCTTTCCTGTCTTCATTGCGGGTCGGACTGCACTTCCCAATATAACGGACCCGTTCTTTCCACAGAAAGCTGGCTTTCCATTATCGATTATATGTACCAGGCCTTTGGCAGGCAGGTATCTTTTGTTATCACCGGCGGGGAACCGCTTCTTCATACGGGGCTTATCGATATTGGGAAAAAAATTATTAAGCATAAGATGAGATGGGGAATGGTGACCAATGGCTTTGGTCTTACCCGGGAAAAGCTGGATGCATTAATCGATGCAGGTATTTACAGTATTACATTGAGTCTGGATGGGAATGAACCTGTCCACAATTATTTAAGGAATAATCACCTGGCATATAAGCGGGCTGTTCAGGCACTCGAAATGCTCAGTTCATCCGGTATCCCCACTATTGATGTGGTCACCTGTGTGTATCCGAGAAACCTGGAAGAACTGGACAGTATTGCTTCTGTTCTTCTCAAGTACCGGATCCCGGCATGGCGGCTTTTCCGTATTTTCCCTTCGGGAAGGGCAGAAAAGAATAATCATATCCTGTTAAATTTTAACAAGACACAGCAGATGATTTCATGGATCTGCAAAAACCGTCCTCTGTTAAAAAAGAAAGGACTTGCCGTTTCTTTAAGCTGCGAGGGATTTCTGCCGCAGCATATTGACAGAAAGGTCCGGGATCAGCTTTTTTTCTGCAGGGCAGGGATAAACATCGCATCGATTCTCTGCAATGGAACGGTGACAGGGTGTCCCAACAATCACCCGTCCTTTTATGAAGGGAATATAACTAAGGATGATTTTGTACAATTATGGCAGCATGGGTTCTCCCGGTTCAGGAACAGGCAATGGATTTATTCAACCGATTGTGCAGGATGCAGCCTGGTAAAGGATTGTATGGGAGGCTCCATCCATTTGTGGGAAATTGGTGCAAACAAGCCACGGTTCTGTTATATAAAAGATGTAACGTAAGTTATTCAAAACAGCACAATATATTTATATTGTGGTAAAATCCGTTAGGGTTGTATTTTTATATGGTTGGCGGATATTTTTATGGTTTTTACAGGCGGAATCGCCAAAATGGGGCAAAATGCCCATCATAAATATTGATTATCCTTTTCCCAGCAGGTAAATGCTGTACAATTATTTTTAATTGTCTTATATACTGACTCAATGTTAGACGATTTACCCTGGCTTCCTTTCTCCATTGTTTATACATGCTTTCCAATGCCCGTAATATAGCATCTTTATGCTTTTCCACCAACAAAAGAAACACCTCCAGAAAAAACCGTACAATCTGTGCCATACTAAAAAAGTTCAAATCCTGATGAATCAACTTTAACTTTCTATATAAATCCTCGGGCAGAGATGCATGTGCATGCACCCGCTTTTCCTTCGGATCAGGAGATACATACCTGTACCGGCTATAATGCTGCTTCCCCCAGTCATGCTCACGTTTTATAACAGGTAAAAGTAGTAAAAGAATTCTTACAACAATATGTGAAATACTATGCAATCCTTTAAAAACATCCAGTTCCTCAAGATATATTCTCATACTTTGAGTAATAACAAAATGGAATTCATGCAATTTGGTCGACTTCATCTTCCCTCCTTTATAGAAAACTATTCTCACCATATATAACTACCCAAAGTTCCCTGCTGCATTCATTAAAACCAATTTTTTTTCCATTTTCTCGATTTAAAACAGGTGAAGCTATAAAATGGTGTGAAAGAAATGACGATGCCACAAACCGGATAAATTTTTCATATAGGCATATGAAAAAATAATAGTTACTGAAAATACTACTAATAGTTTAAATTCTGAAAAAAAAATTGAAATTTCCTCTGTGAACAGCTTAATTGTTTTAAAACCATTGACTTTTTAATAAACTTTTGGTATTATAATAAAGAGGAAAATAAAAAGGTGCCTGATTTCTCCGAATGGAGAAATAAAAAGTTGATAAGAAGAATCAACCAGGAATAATAAAAAAAGAGAGACCGGGTGTAGGAAATCCTGTTATTTGTTCTTCCAAAAGGGAATGTAAGAATTTGCATTATTACCGGATCTGCAACATAATATTGAGAAGGGTGAATTTTAATTGGAAAAACAAATAATGAGGAATGAATTTACACCCTCATAAGGAAAGACCATGAATTTTCTATTTTTAAATCAACTTCTCTATATTGATCCCGGGACAGGGGGTTTTATCGTGGGAAATCTCCTTCCAATAATAATTGGTATCTTTACCGCTTTTTTCGGGATCATTCTTGTCTTTTTTAAAAGAATTTTTAATTTTTTTAAAAACCACAAAATTATATTTATTATCGTCATTATTGTTCTTCTTGTTGGTATATTAATAGTAATAGGAGTATTCATCTTGGGCAAAGAATCAGATTATCCGTACAGGATCATTATCCTTGGTTTTGATGGATTAAGTCCACTTAAGATTGAATCTTTAATAAACGAGGGGAAACTTCCCAATTTTGCAGAATTAAAAGAGACGGGTACTTTTGCACATCTGAGTACCACAAACCCGTCTCAGTCCCCGGTTGCCTGGACAGGATTTTCCACCGGGCAAAACCCGGGGAAAACCGGAGTATTCGATTTTATTAAGCGGGATCCGAAGACATACCGGCTTACCCTTTCCATGTCACAGATACACGGGGAAAGCGTGATTCCTGCAACAAAGAGTAAACGTCTCTGGCACTATACAACAAAGAAAAAAGTGCCTGCGGTCATTATATCCTGTCCGGTGACTTTTCCGCCGGACAGGATATATGGGAAATTACTTTCCGGTATGGGTGTGCCGGACATTCTTGGAACCCAGGGGACTTTTTCTTTTTATACCACCCGGAAGGTCAGGACAAAGGATGTGGGGGGGAATGTTTTTCATGTAAATAAGACCAATCTTATGGTGATGGATCTGCTGGGCCCCAGGAAAATGGATATATCGGGGAAATCCGACCACACGAAAGTTCCTTTCAAAGTAGAGATTGATGATGCCAATAATCAAAAAATCAGGATTACCTTTCAGGAAAAAACAACAGAAGTGGAGTTGCACAAATGGAGCGAGTGGCAGGAAGTCACCTTTGACCTGGGTTTTTTAAAAAAGGTAAAGGGAATTTTCAAGTTCTACCTTGTTGAAAATGATGAAGAGTTTTCACTCTATGCCGGTGCAATCAACTTTGATCCCCGTGAACCTTTTTTGCCTATTTCATCACCCGGGGAGTACAGCAAACAACTGGTAGATCAAATGGGACTTTTCTACACCCTGGGAATGCCGATGGATACCTGGGCTCTCAATGAACAGAGACTTACGGAGGAACCTTTCCTCGAGCAGGTGAATGAGGTTCTCCGGGAGAAAACCGAACTATTGGAATATGAGCTTTCCCGGTTCGAGAAGGGGCTTCTTTACTGTTACTTTGAATCCCCGGATATTATCCAGCATATGTTTTACCGGTATATCGATACCCTGCATCCCCTTTATGAGAAAAATGAAAAATATGAAAAGGTTATCGAGAGCTGGTATGAAAAAATGGACAATATCCTTGGAAATGTAATGCGCCGTATCCGTGAGGGAGATACCATTATCGTTCTTTCGGATCATGGATTCGATACTTTCAGAAGGTCGGTGCATATCAATTCATGGTTAAGGGAAAATGGGTACCTGGAGCTCAGAAACCCCCAGGCAGCTTCCGGCGGTGAACTGCTCCAGTTTGTAGACTGGTCCAGGACCAAAGCTTATGCTATCGGCTTTGGTGCGATTTACATAAATCAGAAGGGAAGGGAAAAAGAAGGGATCGTGGGGCAGGGGCAGGAAACCGAATTATTAAAAGAAGAAATAAGGAAGAAACTTACCGGCTGGATCGATCCAAAATATGGTGTGCCGGTGGTAAATAATGTTTATAAACAGGAAGAAATCTTTTCAGGTTCCCTGGTAAATGAGACGCCGGATATTTTTATCGGATTCAATACCGGGTACCGTGCATCCTGGCAAACAGCACTCGGGGCAGTGCCTGAACAAACCATTGAAGATAATCTGAAAAAATGGTCCGGTGACCACCTGCATGATCCGGTACTTATTCCCGGTATTTTTTTCAGTAACAGACCGGTTATAACGGAAACCCCTTCGATCTATGATATTACCCCATCTGTCTTAAAACTGATAGGTTATACGGATAAGGAACTTGAAAAATTCGATATGGACGGACAGCCCATATTTTAGAAATAAAATGCAGGGAGAGATGCGTGGATTATCTGGACAACCTCGAACAAAGGTCACTCTATATCATCCGGGAAGCATATTCCCGTTATAGAAATTGTGCCCTCCTCTGGTCCACAGGAAAAGATTCGACAGCAATGCTGTGGATTGCGAGAAAAGCCTTTTTGGGGAAAATACCTTTTCCTGTTATACATATTGATACAACATATAATAGTAAAGAGGTCTATACATTCCGGGAAATGTATGAAAAAGAATGGGGACTTAACCTCATTATTGCACAGAATAAAATGGCAATCGAAAAGGGAATGGGGCCGGAGTGCAATGAGAAATCGGAATGCTGCGAGGCATTAAAAACAATTGCTTTAAAGAAAACCCTGGAAGAGAATTCATGTAATGTATTATTGGCAGGTATCAGGGGGGACGAACACGAAGTACTGGTAAGAGAAAAGGGGATATCACGGCAATGTATGGATATTTTCCCGGACACCCGGAATATGCAGGCAACGATCCTGGATATGTATCAGTCTGAAATAAAAACAGATAACCGGCTCCGGATTCACCCCATGATTTTCTGGACAGTAACCGATATCTGGCACTATATAAAAAGAGAGAAAATACCTGTATTAAGCAGGTACTTTGCACACAGCGGGAAACGGTATAAAAATATTGGTTGTGAACCCTGCTGTACACCAGTTGATTCCACCGCAACAACCGTAAAAAAGATCATCAAGGAACACGAAGATATCCGGGCAGCTGGAAAAAACGGGAAAACAGCGGAACCGGAGGATGCATACACAATACAGAAATTGAAGAGCCTGGGATATATGTAGGAGAGATATGTGCATGAAAATGTTTTATCATAGAAAATTTTCGCACAACAATTTCTTTTATAACAGCTTTCCACTGGCCATAATTGCTCAATCAAACAATGATAAAGTAACACTCATGGCAAGGCTTCTTTATGAAACCAGGTCTTTACCGGATGCGACTATGGGAGAAATTAAACGGATAGCAAAGGAACTGGGAAAAGATACAGGATTTGCCTTTGTTATTAATGAGGTAAAAAAAGAGCAGGAAAAGAATAAAAACCTCCATGCGATGCATTTTTCATTTTCATCCGGGAAAAGGGCTTATACCATCATCGATACACCGGGATATAATGATTTTGTGCAGGGTATGATTACCGGGGGAATTCGTGTCCGGGCTGTTGTCGTCATAATTGATGCATCCGGCTCTGTGAAAGACCAGGTAACCGGATACGTACCGCTCTTTAACCTCCTCTGTTTTGAAAATTTGATTGTACTGATTAATAAAATGGGTATTGATGCCGGCCAGACAGATTTCCGGGATATGAAACAGGAGATATGTCGTTTTCTTTCCCATTTTTCACTTCGTCCGCCGGTATATATTCCCGTTTCTCTTGAGCAGGGTGATTGCCCTATCAAACAGACTTCCCGGCAGCACTGGTACAAAGGACCGTGTCTTCTGGATGTCCTCGATTCAATTCAACCGGCAGAAACAGAAGAAAACAAGCCTTTCCGGTTTCCTGTCCAGGATGTCTATGCAATCGACGGGAAGACCGTGATTGCGGGAAGGATTGCCTCCGGTTCAGTAAAGCCGGGAGACAGGGTTGTCATCTATCCGCAGGAAGAGGAAACCTGTATTACGGAAATAAACATTTTTCATAAAACGAAAGTACAAAAAGCCCGGGCCATGGAAAACATCGGGATTGTCCTGGACAAAGCAGTTTCTGTAAAGCGGGGGAATATGATTGCCCACCGTAATGGGGAAGTAATCCCGGTGACACATCTGAAAGCCCATATATACTGGAAAGCCGGATATCCCCTTAAAACAGGGAGTGATATGACGCTTCTTTGCGCCACGCAAAGGGTTCCCTGCGTGGCGGAAAAGATCGAAAACAAGATCAACGCATCAACCCTTGAAATTATCGAGACTGGCATTGATACAATGGAATCAGATGAGGCGGGAATAGTTACCCTGCAAACAGAGTATCCGGTAATTGTTGAAAAATTATCATTTATAGAAGAACTGGGAAGGATTATGCTTGAAAAGGATAATACGGTTACAGGGACCGGATTTATATAATGAAGACACACCGGTTAGATTATTCATTATGTATGGTGAAGGAGTCATAATGAATCGAACTATCACAAGTGCACTACTTATTATCTTCTGCCTTTTCATTATGAATTGTTTTCATCAGAAAGAAAATAATCTTGAGCAGCTTAAATCCCTGCCCTATATTTCATGGACTAAAGAAGGAGAGGATGAATCCCTTTCCGGTGTCGTTACCTATAATAGAAATAAAGCTTTTGCCGGATACAATCTTTTTGAGGACAGGGGAACCGGGATGTATCTTATGGATATGGAAGGGGAAATCGTATACAAATGGAAACTTCCAAAGAATACAAAGGGATTATGGGAATATGCCTTGCTTAAAGAAAATGGCAACCTTATAGCCGAATGTGTCGACTGCAAGAATATCGGGGCAGTTGAGGTGACCTGGAATTCCGGGATCGTCTGGAAAAGTGATCTGAACTTTCATCATGATGTTGAGTTGCTGCCGGACGATTCGTATTTAATCCCGGACAGGATTATGACAAAATATAAAAAGCGGAATGTCAATTTTGACAGAATCGTTCATATATCAAACAAAGGGAAGGTACTGGATATATGGTCAACCTGGGAACAGTTTGCGACCTTGAAAAAATACCATGAACCCCATGGGCTGGATAACGAACCTGATATATCGGAAGAATTACTGGATAAATACGATTACTATCATCTGAATACGATAAAGCTTTTACCGCCAAACAACCTTGGTTATTCGGATCACCGGTTTCAGCCGGGGAACTGGCTTATATGTTTAAGAAATGTCAATCTTATCTGTATCCTGGACAAAGACACAAAAGATATTGTCTGGTACTGGGGGCCCGGGGAATTGAAATGGCCGCATTTACCAACCATGCTCGAAAACGGTGATATACTGGTATTTGATAATGGTGTGGGAAGAGATTATACCAGGGTTGTCCAGGTAAATCCTCTTCTGAAAACCATTACCTGGGAATACAAAACCGATCCTCCGGAACAGTTTTATACCTATCTCTGCGGTTCCGCCCAGCGGTTTCCCAACGGGAATACCCTCATCGCAGATTCGGACAGCGGCCATGCGTTTGAGGTCACGGAACAGGGAGAAATCGTATGGGATTTCTATCATTTTAAAATGGGGGGAGACAGGCGTAAAATTTTTTACCGGATGATCAGGTATCCGAAGAAAATGGTTGATACACTGCTGAAACAATCCGGATGAGTGTAAAAAGAAATGCATAGAAAGGGAAAACTATGAATAAAAAGAAGACTTATTTTTTGATGATTATGCTTTTATGGATCATTATTGCAGGCTGTTCAAGGCAGGAGGAAAGCTATCAGGCAGATCTGGAGCAGCTTATGTCACTCCCGTATATTACATGGACAGAAGACGAGATTGATGCATCAGTCGCCGGGGTGACACGCTATAATGCTGACAAAGCATATCCGGGGTATAATCTTTTTGTTAATAAAGAGAACACGGTATATCTTATGGATATGAATGGCGCTATCGTTCACACATGGGCCCTTCCCTTTACGGAAAGGGGGATGTGGGAGTATGCTGTATTAAAAGAGAATGGAAATATTGTAGCCGAGTGCGTGGACTGCCCGGGAGCCGGCGCCATGGAAATGAATTGGAACTCCGAGCCGGTCTGGGAGAGTGAATTAAAGTATCATCATGATATTGAAATTCTCCCGGATGGTTCGTTCCTGATACCGGACAGGATATCAACAGAATATAAATCGAGGATAGTCAATTTTGACAGGATTATTCATGTATCAAAGACCGGGGAAGTGATCGATATGTGGTCTACCTTAGACGAGTTTGAAAAATTAAAAAAGTATCATGAACCGCTTTACCTGGACGAAGAACCGGATGAAGCAGACCCGGCAACAATTAAAGAGACAAGCTATGATTATTATCATTTAAACACGATAAAGGTGCTTCCCTTTACCTGGGCAGGTTTTTTCGACAGGCGGTTTCAAAAAGGAAACTGGCTCATCTGCTTAAGGAATGCCAACCTTATCTGCATTCTGGACAAGGATACAAAGAAAGTTGTCTGGCACTGGGGCCCCGGGGAACTGGAATGGCCGCATATGCCGGTGATGCTCAAGAATGGTGATATCCTGATTTTTGATAATGGGGTGGGAAGGGAATATACCAGGATTGTCCAGGTGAACCCCCGTTCCGGTAAAATCACCTGGGAATACAAGACCGATCCCCCGGCTTTGTTTTACTCTTTTCTCTGCGGTTCTGCCCAGCGGTTTCCCAATGGCAATACCCTTGTCACCAATTCAGATCACGGGCATGTTTTTGAAGTGACAAAAAAAGGGGAAACTGTCTGGGAATTCTATCATTTTGAAACAGAAGAAAACAGGCGTAAAACGATTTACCGGATGATTAAATACCCGGAACTGGTGGTAAAAAGCCTGCTCGAGAAATACAAGACAGAACCGGGTAATGAGACTTCCGGCAAATAATCGGGCGGCTATTCCTTTCCTGTTGTTTCAATAGCAATATAATCATCTTTTTTTAACATCATAAGAAACTCTTTAAATCTTTCTCCTTCTAAAGGAAATTTCTTCGTTATCTTTCTTTTCAAAGAATCTTCGGGATTAAAAAAACAAGGACGGGGGAGTTAATAGCATATATTACTCCTGTGTTATAGTTTTATACTTGATCTTTTACAATTCCCTTGACGGCTTGTTGCCACACATCTATTCGGGTTGCTATGAACTTACCAGGTAAACTCACAGTCCTATCATGTTGTACGGCTGATGGCCGGGCTAAGCAGATTGTCGGGCTTCAATATCCCATGCGTCATCACGGCCCCATCTCCATATGCAAAGATCAAATTCTTGGTATAACATGCCTTTTTGATCTTCAACATACCAAAATTCCATCAAGCCGCCAACAAGGGAATCTACTACTTTCATCATAACATCTGATTTTAAAAACATTATTCTTTCTGGCTGGTTTTCTTTTCTTCTATTCATTATCTTTCAGGATTCATATTTACTTTTATAAATATCCAACCAATTTCCTACAATTTCAGGTAACTTTTCTA
>JAFGQK010000104.1 GCA_016935735.1 Spirochaetales bacterium
AAAGAAAATATAAACTAATTGGTATTTAATAAATCAGATATTGTCGTCATATCTTAATGGAGGTTGGTTGCGGCCGTAGGCCGCGCTAGGAAATCGGTGTCATCTGTGGTCTCATCTCTTTATTGTGGAAAATCGAAATTCCTGGACAATTAAGCAAAAGGTTCCTGCCTGTTAGGCAGGAACCTTTTTATTCCACTATTCCGTTGTATAACTTACTTCATTAAATGGGTTCGGGCAGGAACTCCCGCAGCTTGATGGGAAGGAGAAATTATAAACCCTGCCGTCATTGATAAGCTGGTCATCGGCATCATACACACGAATCCGGTAATCACTTCCCGGGACACCGTTCGATACGGATGTCGGACCGATTTCATAGGTATTTCCCATATCGTAATTCATCTCGGCCCGTACCCAGCCGGAACCGTCCCAGTAATCAATCCCATGAAGACCATTTCTTAAGTGGGAAATCGCGATAACCGGCCAGTATATCTGCGTATCCTTTATAAAACCGATCCTGATATCACCCGAATAGTTCGGCGCTTCGACAAACTCCCAGTGAACCTGGCGGTTGTTATAATGATCCGGGTCCATATCCCCGACCGGCTGTCCATTTTTCTCGAACTTGTTTAGTGAGTACCGGGAAATATCTATATGGTAATAATCGTCCCGGCACCAGGCATTCCCGTCATGGCAGCTGTCACCCACTACCAGGTAAAGCTCCGCCCCATTGTACTCATCTTCCACCCAGCCGGAACCATCACGGCAGAAGGGTTCGCCAGGCGCCCCGTCGTTGATGCCATTGCAATAATCTCCGATAACCACCCGCACCCAGCGTCCGCAGTTCCGCCCATTATCAAACAAACCGATCATATCCGCATAGTGGGAAGCAATCGGTCTGTCAAGAAAAGTGGAATAATCACCAGGGGAGTTCTGGACATTCAGTGCGATATGATCCTGGGAATCCAGATCCGCCTGGGCCATCCCGCAGCCGCCGTAATGAGTGCCCCCGATACCGGCAAACCAGGTTGAGTTCCCGGTGTACAGATCCCCTGTCGGCGGGGTGGTGGGCACAGGTGTTCCAGGCGTTGTTGGTGTTACCTCGGATGTCGGTCCCGGGGTATCGCCGGTACAGGGAAACTCGGAAATAAGCCCCACATAATACTGGGCAACAAGAAGTGCATCCACAATATCAATCCCCCCGGAACAATTGACATCTGCTATCGAGGAAATAAAACCGGAAGGAGAAAGCCCCACATAGTACTGGGCAATCATAAGAGCATCGATAATATCGATCTCGCCGCTGTCATTTACATCCCCCAGTGCCTGGGCAAATCCCGCAATGGATCCGGAAAAAAGGAGAACCGTCATACATACCAGGATATTTAATCCCTTTTTCTTATTTATGTTTTTCATTCTGACCTCCATTCCTTTGCTTATCTAATACAATCCAACGTATCGGATTTATTAACTGAATTAAATGATAGTGAATGAATAACCGGTGCAGACGGTATATAGTAGAAAAATTTATGGGAAACATATTCATTCTTTTCATTATTCGTTTTAAAAGTGAATTTCTTTTCAACTTTTTCTTTCCCTTTAAAAGGCGGATACAGTATATAATCCAGTTTATACCGTTGATCTTCCTCTATTATAGTGAATGAGTATGTTATGTCATTATCCGGGGGAATAATTCCGGTTATCTTTAACGAGGTGTCTGCATTATTCTTTATTTCAACACTCCCCCGCAGGAATTCCGTTTCTGCATTCACTTCCCCCAGCCAGGAGTTCAGGGGAATGAGTTCTATTGGGATAATAATCCTCCCCTTTAATGTAAGCCGTATGGATTTTTGTTCCGGTATATTGGTTTTTACATCAATTAGTTTCACTACATCTCCATTATACCTGGGTGTATCCAGGATAACAGAGATTCTTCCTTTCGTGCCGGGAGAAACCATTTTGTCCCATTCCAGGATTCTTGTACAGACACAGGATGGCTGTACATACCGGATGGTAACCGGTTCTGTGCCGTTGTTTTTAAAGATATAAGTGTAATTTACCTTCTCTCCCTCTTCTACAACACCAAAATCATGGATTTCTTTTTCAAATTGAATAGCAAATGGTCTGGTACAACCCGGGATATTGAGCAGTGTAAGAAATAACAGAAGCAGGATAACCGGATTAATGTTCTTCATGGTTTTTGTTTTATATAACCATTTACTCTACCGTATAGGAAACCTCGGTAAAATAAGAAGTACAACTCGACCCGCAGCTCTCCGGGAAAGAGAAGTTGTATATGCGGCCGTCGTTGATAAGCTGGTCATTCACATCATACACACGAATTCTGTACTCGCTTCCCGGTTCCCATTCTGATGAGGATGTCGGACCAATGATATAGGACTGCCCCAGATCCCCGTTCATTTCAGCTTTCACCCAGCCTGTCCCGTCATAGTAATCTACCCCGTGGATTCCGTTTCTCAAATGAGTGATAGCGATAGTAGGCCACCATATCTGTGCACTCAAGATAAAACCGATCCGGATATCACCGGAATAATTCGGTGCTTCGATAAATTGCCACTGGATCAGCCGGTTGTTATAATGATCCGGGTACATATCCCCGACAGGCTGCCCGTCTTTGACAAACTGGTTCAATGAATCATAAGCCAGATCAAGGTGATTCGGGTCATCACGGCACCAGGCATTTCCGTCATAACAACTGTCGGCAACAATCATATAGAGTTCCGCTCCATTATACGCATCCTCTGTCCACCCTGTCCCATCGCGGCAGAACGGCTGGTTCATTGCCCCATCGTTTACCCCATTGCAGTAATCGCTGATAATAACACGCACCCACCGTCCGCAGTTGAGTCCGTTATTGAAAAAACCGAGAATATCCGCATATTCCTGGGAAATCGGTCGTTCGTGAAAGGTAGTATAATCACCGGGGGAGTTCTGGACATTCACTGCAACAAAGTGCTGTGTGTCGAGTTCTGACTGGGGTAATCCGCAGCCGCCATACGGGGAACCAAGGTTGTAAAAATAGGTGGAGTTTCCTGTGTGGAGTTCACCCGGCTCAACCGTCGGGCCCGGTGTAGCCGGTGATTGGGTGGTTACCGGCGTGGGTGTGCCGGGAGGGGTTGGGGTTTCCCCGGAACATGGAAATTCGGAAATCAGTCCGACATAATACTGGGCAACCAGGAGAGCATCCACAATATCGATATCCCCGGAACAATTCACATCTGCTGCCGATGATATAAAACCGGAAGGATCAAGCCCTACATAGTGTTGTGCAATCATGAGGGCGTCAATGATATCGATCTCCCCGCTGTTATTCACATCTCCCAGGGCCTGGGCAAAGCCCATTAAGGATCCGGAAAACAGGAAAATGATGATGAGTGCGAAAACCTTGATTTCTTTTGTATGATTTGTTTTCGTCTTTGTATGTTCTTTCTTCATTATTGTTACCTCCGCTTTTTAACTTTATATCGTATGTTTATCACATATCAGGTCATGGATATTTTACGAATAATTCAGTTTATCATTTTAGAAAACAGGGAACAATAAGGATTTATCTAAATAGTATATAGGATATGTCCTTGTTATAGCTATAGGTTGATTATCTTAATGATTGCAAATCCTCTGCGATGTTTTTATTCTCAATTTTATTACTCACAAACCCGCTTCCCGGGAATATCACATACATCATGCCTGCGACACACCCGGGAATGGGTTGTGAAATGAAAAATATTCAACCCGGCTGTTTAAATATTTTTTTTATTCCGTTGTATAACTAACCTCATTAAATGGGGTACTGCACTGTGTACCGCAGCTTTCCGGGAACGGGAAACTATAGACACGGCCGTTATTGAGTAATTGATCGTTTACATCATACACACGAATTCGATACTCGGATCCGCCTTCCACAATAGGCTTAATAATATAAGATTGACCCATATCTGCATTCATTTCCGCCTTTACCCAGGCAGAGCCGTCCCAGTAGTCAACCCCATGAATCCCATTCCGGAGATGCGTTATCGCGATAGCCGACCACCAGATCTGGGCACTTTCAATAAAGCCGATCCGGATATCACCCGAGTAATTGGGAGCCTCGATAAACTGCCAATGTACCTGTCGGTTATTATAATGATCCGGGTCCATATCCCCCACCGGTTGCCCGTCTTTCACAAACTGGTTCAAAGAGTCCCTGGCAAGATCGACATGATAAGGATCATCCCGGCACCAGGCATTCCCGTCCTGGCAACTGTCCGCAATAATCATATCGAGTACAGCACCATTGTATTTATCTCCGGTCCACCCTGAACCGCCCCGGCAGAACTCCTGGTTTTGAGCACCGTCGTTGGTACCATTGCAGTAATCCCCAATGGTAACCCTCACCCAGCGCCCGCAGTTAAGGCCATTGTTAAACAAACCGATCTTACCCGCGTTTGCCGAGGAAATGGGCCGTTGAAGGAATGTCGTGTAATCCCCGGGAGTGTCCTGGACATTCAAGGCGACAAAGTGCTGGGTATCCAGGGCGGATTGTGTTACCCCACAACCGCCATAAGGCATCCCGAGATTTGTAAACCATGTGGAGTTTCCTGTGTATAACTCCCCGGGTGGGCTTGTCGGCCCGGATGTGCCGGGGTCTGGTGTGATTGCCGGTGTGGGCGTGGTTCCCCCTGGTGTCGGGGTATCATCAGGGCAGGTTAATTCTGAAACGAGTCCCACATAAAACTGTGCAACAAGAAGTGCATCAACAATGTCAATTCCCCCGGAACAATTCACATCTGCTGCCGATTGTATAAAACCGGAAGGATTAAGCCCCACATAGTATTGTGCAATCATGAGGGCATCGATAATATCGATTTCCCCGCTGTTATTCACATCTCCCAAAGCCTGGGCTAACCCCGTCATGGTTCCTGAAAAAAGGAAAATACACATGAATAGAAGAATCTGGATTCCTTTTTGACTTTTATTTTTCATTTTTACCTCCATTCTTTTATTCTTTTAAAATTTACATTTTATTAATGCTCTTTTATGGTAATTTTTAATAAATGTCTTTCTTCATAACGTTGGCTCAATAAAGAATCATTATAACATGAGAGAAATCAGGTGTAAAGACAAAATTTCGGCATGTGCACCTGTGGCAACAAATAATACGGCAGGGTAATGTTTCCGCTATAGATAGTGAATTCGTGATACATACATAAACGAGTTATATAAAAACTCTATTCTCTTATTATTTTCATAACGGTGAAATAGTTTTTCCAATTCATTAATAGCGGTCTTGTAGTATTTACTGTCTTCCCCGGGAAAATAAGATGAAGATCTTGCCCTTCCTGTAAGTTCATCAATTTTTAATACCTGCATATTTTTAAAAACATGAAAGTGAACCTTATCTGGTTTAAAAAAATTCATTATTTCCTTTTTATTATTAAGGTTATAGCCGATTTTTTTGTATTCAGGACAATTCTTTTTTATGATATCATTATATTCATTCATAAACCTGTTTTTATTATCTCTCTTATTCCAGATCAATGCGATAACACCATTTTCCCTGATTATTCTCAATAATTCCTTCTTTGTCTCATGCTTATGAAACCAATGGAATGCCTGTCCGATAACAATAAAATCAATTGATTTTCCCGGCAAATCCGTTTTTTCGGCACATCCATTAATAGAGATAAAATTGGGATTCATTGAAAAGCACTCTTCTGCAACATTTCTCATTTCATCGTTTGGCTCCACGCAATATACATTATTCCCATTATGAAGGAAAAGACCGGATAATTTCCCTGTTCCGGAACCGATATCTGCTACAATCGATGATGATGACAAATGATAATTCTCTTTTAACACATCAATAATTTCTTTCGGATATCCAGGCCTGAACCGATTATAAACATCAGAAATCCCGGTAAATCGATATGCAGGGTTTAATTTATTTATATTCATATCATGGTCTCACTGCAATAGCCAATATATTTCATTCTCCTGGTTTGTCAATACGGATGTAGTATTTTTACAAAGAATGAAAAATAAATTTCCACTTTTTACCTGTAATCCGAAATTGTACCAGTCAGCAAGCCCAGGCACTATAAACTGTAATTCAATTAAAAATGGTTATTGACTTCCGGACTTTTTTTCATACAATTGGAGTATATAGATAGTTATGGAAGAAATTTCATCGGATTTTACCAGATTAAATAATCTGAATACAGGAATTACACTCGGCGCCGCACTCTGGAAAGATAAAAAGGACTCACTGGTTATTACTTTTAATGGTTCTTTGAATACCGATAATTTTATAGGGCTTTCAGATTGTTTATTGGGTATAGTGAAAAGCGATTGTCCGTATTCCCGTATTATATTTGATCTTAAGGGATTAAGCTATGCATCATCAGCTGGTATTGGTACTTTGGTGACATTTATGCAAAAAGCGAAATCGAAAAATATTGATCTTATATTATGTAATCTAAATGAAAAGGTTTCTACGGTTATTGAAACACTCGGGTTTGCTTCTTTTCTTACCATTGTTCCAGATCTTAATGGTATTGAATGAAAAGAGAACACTATCAATAATAATAATCAAAATCATGTTCCTTGTACGCCCATTTTTTCACAAGCAGAATATGTGCGGGTTCTTTTTCAGGATCAAGACTGATGAAGTTTTTCTCCCCTTTCCAGTAAAATCCCTGGTCAGTGATCAAATCAATCACCTGGAATGTCTCATCCGGCTTTATATTCAGTTCTTTTATGGGTACATTAATTATGGATTCCTGCTTCTTATAGGGATCCAGGTTTACTGCAACAAGAATGATGTTTGCAAGGTTTTCCGAATATTTTGCATAAAAGAGGATATTATCATTATCCGCTTTATAAAACCTCAAGTTTTTATATTTTTGAAGAGCGGGATTGTTCTTACGGATTCTGTTCAGCTTTCCAATAAAGTTTTTGATATTTCCCGGCCTGTCCCAATCCCAGACTTTATATTCATATTTTTCAGAATGCAGGTATTCCTCTGTCCCCGGTTTAGGGATGCCTTCACAAAGTTCAAATCCATTGTAAATGCCCCAGGATGAGCTTAAAGTCGCAGCCAGTACTGCCCTCATTCTAAATGCAGGGGGGGGTGCATTCTGGAGGACAACCGGAAGAATATCCGGGGTATTGGTAAAAAGGTTGCCCAGCATATATTCGGACACATCACTTTGGGTAAGTTCAGTAAAGTATTCCTCCAGTTCGTATTTGAAATTACGCCAGGTAAAATAGGTATAGCTCTGGGTAAATCCCGCTTTTGCCAGTGCTTTCATCATCCTGGGTCTGGTAAAAGCTTCGGAAAGAAAGATAATATCCGGATCTGTCGAGTGGATGTCTTCTATGAGCCATCCCCAGAAATGGACCGGTTTTGTATGAGGATTATCCACCCGGAAAATCCGCACACCCTTGTCCATCCAGAACCGGACAACTTTGCGTATTTCCATCCACAATCCTTCTTTGTCCGTTGTATTAAAGTTCAGGGGGTAGATGTCTTCGTACTTTTTGGGCGGATTCTCTGCGAATTTAATGGTGTTATCCGGGCGGTGGTAAAACCATTCGGGGTGTTCAGTCACCCATGGATGATCCGGGGAAGTCTGGAGTGCAAGATCAAGGGCAATCTCCATGTTGTATTTTTTGCATTCATCAATAAGCCGTTTGAAATCCTCAAACATGCCGAATTCCGGATTCAGGGCCATATGACCACCATCCGGTCCCCCGATGGCAAAAGAACTTCCCGGACTGCCTGGAGGGCAGATAAGGCTGTTGTTCGGGCCTTTCCTGTTTGTTATTCCCACAGGATGTACCGGCGGAAGATAAATTACATCAAATCCCATATCATGTATTGCAGACACACGGTTAATCATATCATCGAATGTGGCGCTTTTCCCCTTTACCGTCCCCTGTGACCGGTGCCACATTTCATACCAGGATGCATACTCTGCTTCCCGCCGGTTCACAAACACCTTTAAAATACGGTTATATTTCCCGCAATCGGATCTGTCCGGGTATTTCATCATTATGTTTTTCAGTTCATCGCCAAGGATTATTTCCCGTACAGGATCCTGTGAGGGTTTTATGACCCTTTTTTCCTGGACCAGTTCCTGGAGTAGTTCCTTCATTTTCTTTAACTGGAATTCCACTGGCTTATCGTTTTTCAGCTTTTTTTCTATCTCCTCTGCAAGCTTTAACAGGTCTTCTGTTGTATGAAAGGGTTCAAGCTCTTTGTCGAAAAAAGAGAGCATCTTCTTTAAAAACAAGGCATCTCTTTTCTCTGCTTTTTCAATAATTTCCTGTAAAAACTTTTTCCCTTCCAGAAGTTCACTTGTAATATCCTGCTCTGCTTTATGTTTTTTTTCAAGCTCTTCTGCCCATGATAAAAAAGGATCCCGCCATGCAAAGAAGGTATATTCATAAGTGGCATTTTCAGTCAGAACATACGAACCTTCCCACCGGTCATTTTTTAATGGGGTCATTTCAATTTCTGTCCAATCCTTTTCTCCCTGTTTGCGGATCTGGAAAACCGCTTTTACCACATCATGACCATGTGAAAAGATATCTGCCTCTACCCGGAAAGTATCGCCAATTGTCCGCTTTACCAGGTACCTACCCCCATCAATTTCCGGATATATATCTTCTATAATCACTGTGCTTATTTCTGGAATCATGTTCGTATCTCCATTTAGCCTTAAATTCTTAAAAATGGTTTCATCTATTTTTTCGGTATATAAAGGGTCTGGCCGGTATAAATATAATTCATATTGTAAATCTGATTAATAGCTGCTATTTCCCACATATCTACATGAAACTTCTGCGCAATGGCAAGAAGGGTATCACCCCACCTGACGGTATAGACATATACTTCAATCAATTCCCCTGCCGGAATCCAGAGTTTGAATCCGGTGTAAATATAATTCCAGTTATTGATGTTATTCGCTTTTGCAAGCAGGGTTGGACTCACATTGTATTTTCGTGCGATTCCGATAAGTGTTTCCCCCCACTGGATTGTATGCCAGAACCCCTGTTCTTTCGGGGTTTCCGTATACGCAGTAAATAACATAAAAAAAATAAAAGAAAAAATAATGAGTATAAGCAGATATTTTTTATCCATACATTTCTTACCTTTCTTCCTGGTCATACATGTATCTATTTTACAGGAGGCAGGTAAATAATTCAAATCTTTTTTCTTAAAAGATTTGAAATGAATCAGACAAATTCACGAAAAACAGTGGATAAGAGTTGAAAAAAGCGATGTATAATGAGTATAGTAATAATGCGAAAGAGAGAAGGAGGTGAATGATTAAAAACCATACTCTTCCCCTTTTTATATGGGGATTCTTATCTGCACTTATCTGCGGTCTTTTTTCCGGAATATTTCTCCTGTTTCTTTTAGCCCTTCCGGGAGTTATCATTGCATGTCTGATTCTTATTTCAAAGGATGTCACAAAAAAATACAGCTTTTTTATTCTTTTTATCGCATTATTTTCAACAGCTTGTTCTTATTTCTATCATTTTCTTATTGGCGATTATTTCAGCGTATGGGAGTTTATCCATGTATGTGGCGCCTGTGGCCTTTCAGGATACGGAATTCTCCTCTTTATACATGTAAGGGAATACGAAAAAGGTATTCATGATGAAGTTGTTCTGTTTAATACATTGAAAATAACAGTCGCTTCCGGAATTATTATCTTTGTTTCCGGTATCTGGTGGCTTATTATAATTGTATACTATTATGCCCGTTTTCTGTACTGGCCTTTTTTCTGGATTATTACCTTCCTTTGCTGTGTATGCTGTCTCGGAGCCGGGATATTTTCATTCCTGCTTGTGCGAAATATGAAAAAAATAGTGCCATTACTTGTCTCCGGGAATACAGGTCCACTCTTCCCGCTTTTCAGATATGTTCTGCTCAAGCGATTCCCGGGGATTCTCTTCATCACATCAGGGATTCTCTGCATGGTGTATCAGACCGGTCTTTTCCCCCTGTTCGGATTTTGAACATTCATATACAATCCTTCATCTGTTTTTCAGGGTTATTTATCTACATTTATCAGATATTTTTCAATCCTGGCCAAAAAGGCATGGGGAACAAGTGCCTGAATTTTTGTGCCGGTTTCAGTATGCATTTTATTGTTCACCCTTCCTTTTGAATAAATCCCATTCAACAGTGCTCCCTCTGTATAGGGGATTTCCATAGTCACATTGACAAGTTCATTGTTCAATATCGTTTCGATGCAGGAAAGAAGTTCCGGGATCCCCTGTCCGGTTAATGCACTTACCGTGAGTATACCATGGTTTTCTTTTTCCGGTCCGATAGAAGATCTTAACAGGTCTATTTTATTCCAGACCAACAGGGATGCTTTATCTGCCCCCTGGCCATTAAGGACCAGGTCTTTAAGGACCTGGTCCGAAATCTCTACCTGTGAGGCTGCCATGGGATGCGAAATATCCGCTACATGAAGGATAAGATCCGCTTCCAGAATTCCTTCGAGAGTAGCCCTGAAAGCAGCGATAAGATTATGGGGCAGCTTTTTAATAAAGCCTACTGTATCGGTAAAAAGGACAATCCGGCCACAGGGCAACCGGACTCTCCTTGTCGTGGGATCCAGGGTGGCAAAGAGTTTGTCCTCTGCTTTTACCTGTGCCCTACTTAAGGCATTAAGCAGTGAACTCTTTCCGGCATTTGTGTAACCTACCAGCACCACGACAGGAATCCCGCTTTTTTTTCTCTGCAAATGGGAATGACGACGGTGAATCCGTACCTCCTGAAGCTGCTTTTTTAGGAGAGTTATCCTTTTTTGAATAAGACGACGATCCGCCTCGAGCTGTGTTTCCCCGGGTCCACGCAGTCCCACACCTCCCAGGTTTCCGGCAGATCTGCCCCCCGCCTGCCGAACCAGGTGTGTCCACATACGGGTTAGCCGTGGGAGCCGGTATTCATACTGCGCAAGTTCCACCTGTATCTGACCTTCTTTTGAATACGCATGCCGGGCAAAGATATCCAGGATAAGTGCGGTTCTGTCAATAACTTTTATCTGTTCACCCAGTATTGTTTCCAGGTTACGCTGCTGACCCGGGTTCAATTCATCATCGAAAATAACGGTGCATTCATCAAGATGGCTCAACGTATTCTTTATTTCTTCCACTTTACCAGCACCAATGTATGTGGACGGCCTGGGTTGTTTCAACCGCTGGTATGTTCTCCCGATTACTTCAACACCTGCAGTTTTGGCAAGCTCTTCAAGTTCGTCCAGGGATTCATTGATATTCCATAATTTTTTTCCGCCGGGTGTATCAATACCAACAAGATATGCCTTTTCTGTTGTTTGCGTCCACATGCTTTTAAAGATACTCAAGCACCTCTTTCCCGTGTTCTTTGGGGGTTACCTCTGGAAATACTTTTTGAATCTTCCCATTTACCCCGATAATGAATGTCGAACGTATGGTACCCATGTATGTTTTCCCGTACATCTTTTTTTCTCCCCATGCGCCATATGCCTGCATCACTTTTTTGTCAGGATCGCTTAAAAGATAAAAAGGGAGTGAATACTTGCTCTTGAACTTGCTGTGAGATTTCACTGGATCTGCACTTATTCCTATGACCACTGCCCCCTTCTTAAGTATTTCATCATATTCATCCCGGAAGCTGCAAGCTTCTTTTGTACAGCCCGGCGTATCATCCTTTGGATAAAAATATAAGACTATCTTTTTCCCTGCAAAATCAGAAAGGCTTACTTTTTTCCCATCGTTATCCTCAAGGCTGAAAGCAGGGGCATTATCTCCTTCTTTAATCATTTTTACCTCCTGAAAATGATATACTCATCATATTACATTGCTAAATGTATCAAAGAAAATTATTTAAGGCAATTGCTGCCGAGTTTGCAAAAATTTTTAAAATTTGAAACTCATCATCATTAATCGCCCCATTCTGTTCACTCCTGTCAATCCCGATAACACCGATAGTTCTATCCTGTACAATAAGGGGTGCCAGGGCAAAGGGATTCATCCCGATTTTCCCTGCAAGCTTCCGGTTTATTAATGGTGATTTTACGGGATCTTTGATATTGAGTGCTATCTTTCGTATTGCCGAATATGCGGTAAGTCCGGCATTTTCGTCCAGGGGGATTTCCACATCCAGTTCACCTTTTTTTGAGTGTTTTTTATGCATGACCATATAGAGTTTAAGGTATGCATTGTCGACAACAAAATATATCAAAGCCCTGTCCAGACGAAGTGTCTCCAGGAGTTCGGAAAGGATAAAATCGACAACATCCATGATTCTTGTGTATTTGTTCAGTGTTTCACTTGTCCGGTATAACAGGGTGAGGATGTTCACTTTATAATCCAGGCGCTTGTTCACTATTCTTAGTTTAATCTGGCGTTTTCTGATTTCCGAGAAGAGATAAGAGCAGAGAGCCCCAAGGGCAAAAAAAGATGCTATGGTAAAAAGCCATTTGAGTACAATATATGAGGTGATTACACTCATCCCCGAAAGGGGAATAAAATAATTTTTATGCGGCAGGACATTAAATAGTTCCAGGACAATCACTAATGAATAGAGAATTGAAGAAAGAAGAGCGGAAAAGATTGTCGCAGAACCGGATATAAGAACAGCAGATGCAAGAATGACACAGAAATAAAGAAAGGAAAAAGGACTTGTAATACCACCGGTGTTATATATGGTAAAGGAAAAATGGAGTGCATCGATAAAAAGTTGCATATACGAAAGGAACCTGAGATTGAATTTCTTTTTTAAAAGCATTTTATAGATAATATTAAATAAAAGGATAATCGAAGTGTTGATTAAAGAGGTGAACAGTGAAAAACCTTTTTCAAAAGAAAGTCCGATAAATGATGAGGTTGCAAGGATAAGAAAAACAAAAGGAGATACAAACCACCGCACCCGGATAACGATTTTTATATTTCTGACAGCTTCCTTTTCATGATCCAGCGGACTGTATGTCGAACCTAAAAAATCCAGGGGGTCTTTTTTTTCCATTTATCTTATCATACTACGAATACAATATATTTATCAAGATCACTGGTGTTCTGAAAAAAACAATGAATAAATATTTATTGTTTCTAATTGTCTGTACGACATGAATCAGGGAAACCCATAAGAATATGGATTTATGCCTGGGAAAACTTTTTAGCAAATGTTTTTGATGGAAGTGAGGAGGGGGAGGGGTGGTTTTACATGTAGAAATCCCTGTATGGGGAAAAATGTAAGCAATATAGAGTATATTTTTGGATTATCCATACTAATTCAGTATTGAGTTCAAACAATTGATGAATGTACATTAACAAAAAGTGGCTATTCCTGGTATCTTTTTGCCATCTTCTTATTATCGTCACAAGTTTTCTGACCCACCTGCTGCCATACCTCTTTACAAAATCCACATACCTGGAAATCACCCACCTCAGCATCTGTGCAATACTGAAAAAGTTCAAGTCATCATGGAGCATTTTCAACCTTCTGTACATATACTCAGGAATGCTAACAATTACATGCTTTCGTTTCACATTCCTATCTTCATTAATCAATTCATACCTGCTCTGTCTCTGAACGCCAAACATATGTTCCTTTTCTATAACAGCAAAGAACTGCAATAAAATGCGATTTATTGTTTCATACAGGCTTCTGGTCTTCTGAAACAATTCAAGGATTTTTAAATCGTCAATCATTTTCGTATCCATTTTAAAGTGGAAAATAGTCATCTTAACTTCATCGTCATTCATATATTTCTCCTTTCAAGATATGGTTTCAGATAAGGGAATGAGTCGTGTTGCCATATATATTAATGGGGCAAAGTTGTTTCCTGCATTGCTTTTTTGTAAAAAAAAATAATTTTTTTACTGTTTCATGTACCTGCTTTAAGTGAGTTTCTTGTAGTGGTAATACTCCAATCAAATGCAAGAAATGATATGATTTGCAAGAAGAGAAACGCAGGTGAATTTAATGGGCACTATACTATTTCATCAATATGCGCCGGGAGCGGCATACCGGGATACTCTTTTTGTAAACCGGAAAGTATTTCTTCCTGAGCCTGTCTGAATTCCATATGCTTTTTTATCCCTGGATGCTTTGGTTTGTGCATACACGCTTTTCTAAGCTCAACTACTTTTCCCAAATATTCTCCTGCATCCCGGCAGAGACAGCTTTCGCAGAAACGTTTCATAATATAGTGAACGGATTTCTCATTCGGATGACAGAGGTCATTTCCATAAAAACGATAATCCCTGAGTTCATCAAGCATGATCTCATACGAGGGGAAATAATAAGTATCCGGCAGGCATAAGAGTTCGTTTATCGCGCAGCAAAGAACAGCTTTACTCAGGGTATTTTCCTCTGCCCTGTTACGAAGATGGCGAACCGGACTTAATGTAAAAATAATAAACAGATCTTTCCGGTTCTCCTTTAACCTGCTTACTACGGCTTTAAATTTTTTCGTTATCTCATTAATCGAAAGAATTCTTCTTTCGAATTCCTGCCCTGGAAGTGTGTGGCAGTTATTCACCACCTGGCCTGTTTTACGGTGAAAAAAGGCATATGCTGTTCCCAGGGTAATGATGATGACGGTAGTTTCCCGCAGAAATAATGCAGCATCATTCACAAATCCGTTCACATGTGAAATAAATTCCACTTTTTCCGGTTTGCAGATTTCTGTATGAAAATCAAAATGACGGTAAAGGCCGTTATATTCAAATACTTCGTTTTCATCCACAGGCTTGCCGTCCAGTAGCCGGTCAAGTATCCGGGCGATCGAAAAGGGATTATAAGTATTCCCAAAGGGGCTGTTTGTGCACCGGAAGAAATGATACTTAAGAAAACTAAAGAGATAGCTGGAAAAGCAGGAGCCGATAAAAAAAACCCGGTCATCAAGACAGAACAACCTTCCGGGCGGTTTCACCGGAACAGGGGTAATGTTGTGCAAGTAAAAATCTTTTGTACTGTTATCCATGAATATCCTTATTCATACTTTTATTAACATAAATTATTCCGGTTTTAAATAAGCCAGGTTCACATTATGAAGGGCCTTGAAAATCATATACCGGACAGACTCTTCCCTGGAAGCGAGAATGGAAATGGCTTTCTTTACCTCAAGCCGTTTTGAATTTCCGCCATACGGACAGGTACATTTAAACTGGCCTATATTTTTTTGTTGTGCAAACTTGATAATGAGCTTCTCATAGACAAGCGCCAGAGGCCTGATAATGGTATAAGGGAATTTATGATAGGTAAATACGGGAAGCATTGCAGCAAGTTCCCCTTTATAACACATATTCATAAAAAAAGTCTCTATAATATCATCCAGGTGATGCCCAATTGCGATCTTGTTACAATTCAGCTTTTCTGCCATTTTAAGAAGTTCTATCCTTCTCTGGGTGGAACACCAGTAGCAGTTCATTCTCTTTCCGGCCCGTACCCTTTTCTGTACGGGAACCTCTATAATATGATACCGGACTCCCCATTCCTTGAATAACTTTTCCAGTCCGGAATTTTCCGAGCACTGTGAGAAATCCATTTTAATATGCACTGCCTCCAGTTCATAATGTATCGGAAAGGATTTTTGCCGTTTATTCAGATCATAAAGCATGGTAGTCGAATCTTTCCCCCCGGATACGGCAACAACTATTCTGTCATTCTCCCGGATCATTCTGTATTTATAGAGAGCCTGGCCAATCCGTTTTGAAATTAATTGTTCATAGCTTGCCATGATTTGTTGTTCCTTTTATTTTTTTGAATCCTGTTGTTCAATTGTTTCCAGGTATTCCCATCGCTTATATAATCTGGTCAATTCCGACTCTATTGTTTCCAATCTTTTTTTTGCCTGTATGATCTTTTCTTTATCCTGGTACAGGGCAATATCAGACATCTTCTCATAAAGCTGTTTTTGTTCATCCTCCAATGACTGGAGTAAAGACGGAAGTTCTGTAAGCTCCTTTGCTTCATGAAACGAAAGTTTTACCTTTTGACCTGTTTTCTTTTCTTTTCTATACATTTCTTTTTTATCTATTGACAGTGTCTTCTCTATAAGTGGTGACTGTCTTTGTTTGTATTGCAGCCACTCATCATAGCCGCCGATACATTCAACAAGCTGGTTATTCTCGTTAAAAGAAATCGTGCTTGTCACTACATTATTTAAGAAAGACCGGTCATGACAGATAAGCAGAAGGGTTCCTTCAAAATTTACCAGGCGTTCCTCCAGTAACTCCAGTGTTTCCACATCAAGATCGTTTGTCGGTTCATCGAGAATTAAGAAATTCGAAGAACGGGTAAATAGCCGTGCCAAAAGAAGCCGGTTTCGTTCACCCCCGGAAAGATGCCGGGCAGGGATCTTTATACGCTCCGTGGAAAAAAGGAAATCTTCCAGATAAGAAAAAATATGCTTGCTTTTGCCATTTACAGTAACAGTATCCCCATTGGGAAGGACGTTTTCCTTTACGTTTTTATTTTCATCAAGCTGTTCCCTCAGCTGGTCATAATAAATAATGGAAAGATTCGCCCCGTGCCTGATTGTCCCTGATTTTACCGGGAGTCTTTTTATAAGTAGATTTACCAGTGTTGTTTTACCGCACCCATTGGGGCCGAGAATCCCGATTTTATCGCCGCGCATAATGGTCGTGCAGAAATTATTTATAATCGGTTTGTCATTATAAGAAAATGATATATCCGTTGCTTCAAGAACAAGCTTACCGGATTTATCGGCAAGGGAAAGGCTGATAGTTGCATTTCCCTGCGGCTGCCTTCTGTTTTTTCTTTGCTCACGGAGCTTAAGCAAAGCACGGACACGCCCTTCATTTCTGACTCTTCTGGCTTTCACCCCGCGTCTGATCCAGGCTTCTTCGCGGGAGAGTTTCTTATCAAAATTTTTCCATTCTTTTTCTTCATTATCTAAAAGTAACTGTTTTCTTTTCAAAAAGGTATCATAATCACAATCCCAGCTCATCAATGTACCCCTGTCAATTTCAATAATATGGGTGGCGAGTTTTTTTAAAAACATCCTGTCGTGGGTAACAAAAACAATTGAACTCTGCAGGCGTAATAAAAAATCTTCCAGCCAGGAGATGGTATCAATATCAAAATGATTTGTCGGTTCATCCAGCAGTAACAGATCCGGTTCTGAAACAAAGGCTTTAGCAAGCAGGACACGCCGTTTTTGACCACCCGATAAATGAGAAAAAATAAAATTTTTATCTATGGTAATTTTGGAAAGTATCTTTGCTACTTTATCATGAATATTCCATTCCTCATCATGCTTATCCTTGTCAAGTCCTTCTGCTATAATGTCAAATATGGTCCCTTCCAGTTTATCTGGAATTTCCTGGGGAAAATATGAGACTCTTATTCCCTTTTTTCTTAAAACCTGTCCTGTGTCCGGGGGTATTTGTTCATCCAGTATCTTCATCAAGGTTGTTTTGCCGGACCCGTTTCTGCCAAGCAGGCATATCCGCTGGCAGGATTCAATCTGGAATGAAATATTCTCAAGAAGAGGGGGATCCCCGAAACTGATACCTGCATTTTGAAGTGAAATTAAAGCCATGGGGAATACTATAAAGAAAAGAATGGAGTTTTTCAATATGAGAAATCATGAATTACCTGATTGGAAATTCCCACCCGGTCTGAACTCAGCAATTCTCAATGTGGCCTTATTATAATATTACCTTCACAGGGTATAGGAAGGCAGGAAAAGGAGGGAAAAGCATGAATTTAAAATATGAAGTCTTAACTGAAAAAATAATAGGTGCTGCTATCGTAAGGTCA
>JAFGQK010000010.1 GCA_016935735.1 Spirochaetales bacterium
AAATTCCAATCTACCAGGCTTTCCTGGCGCCATGTATTCAGTGGTTCTTTATCTTTTTGTCAAGAGGCTTTACCCGATATCGAATTTCCACCCAAGCCCCCAAAGAAAGGGGAAAATCATATATTTTCCGGTTCATTATGACAATCACTTTATTAAAACCACAATTGGGGTTCAATTATGTTGAATACAATACAAGGGTGATCTATACCCTTTCTCCCTGAAGATTGTGACAACGCGGTATCACAAGCACTATACATTTGTTATATATAATATTACTGATAATTTAGCCGCAGATGAAAGGAATAAAAAGCACCATATCCTTGCAGACCGACTCATGTCATCTCTACATAATTCAAAAATAAATAATTCCCCTAAATTGACAATTCGATCTAATGGCGGAACTGACTATATTTATGAAATAGGAAGCCGATTGGAAGCAGGTGAAAAATGGTACAATTCAGCATGAAATTCTTAAAGGACAAAAGGTTTGTCAATATATGGATGGTGATTACCTTACTATTCCTGTCATATGCAAAGAAGCATACCTATGCAGCGCTCATTCTATGTCTCTTCCGTGGTAAATAATCGTATCCTTTAACCGGAGTGGGGTTAGCTTCTTGTTATAACAATAGATGGTTGGCATTCCCGGCACTATTGGAATGGGGAGCAGTTTCAACTCCTGCTGCAAAAGGCGTATCCTCCATGTGTAGAGGGAATTTCCCCTAAATATACTTGATAACTACCGGTAAAGTATTCTATGCTTATGTCGTATCGAGGTGAAATATATGGAATCATTACATGGTTTATTATTGCAGGCGGACAGGCTGCGATTCAAGCTGCTTGCCATTATCGGCCAGGACAGGGTAAAGAAAAACAAGATTATTAAGTACCTGGAATCGTTGTCGTGGACTGTTGTCGATGTAGAAAACGAGCTCGTACCCATTAAAAATGAAATAGAAAAAAACGAAGCGGATGAAGATTTTGAATTGGGGACAAAAATCAAGGAATGGTTCAATTCAAAACCGGATCGTCTCATACTTGTAAACGCAAGCATTTTATACCACGATATCTTTCTTAAAATATCTCCTATTGGTGCTTTTAAATATAATTCACGAAATAAGAACTGTATGCTTTTCCTGGAAGATGAGGAAAAATTAGGTAACAGGATTTATTACGGAAAGTTCGGTACGGATGAATATTATGATAAAGAAATAAGCGATATCCGGCTTGTTCATATTGATGAAATTTCTGATAATTTTATAAAAGAACCTGAACAGGAATATGGGGTTTCAACCGGATTGTCACAGGATTCAATCGGGAATTTCTTCAATTTCCAGGTTATCAAGGACGTTATCGACATCGATGCCGATTTAAAGGAAGATGCCCAGCGAAGGGAACTGGTTTCAAGCTATATTTTATCCGGGTCCCTTGAAGAACAGATAGCGGATTTTTTTATCGATCTGGAAAAGCCCACCCATAAAGCCCGGACAATAATCGGTAATTACGGAAGCGGTAAATCTCACCTGGTCGGCTTTCTTGTAAGCCTGCTTGAAAATCCTTCCCTTGTAAGTTGCGTGAGAAGTACAAAAATAACAACCGCGGTCAGGAAATTGGGCAGGTCATTTTTTCATGTGCAATTTGAATTGCAGACCGGGCAGGTCGAATTGAAGAAATGGTTCTATGGTAAAGTGCGGAAGCAATTAAAGGAAAAATACGGCATAACGATTCCTCCTTTCAATTTTAAAGAACAATTCGATGACAAGGAAAACATCCAGTCCATCATGGATATCGTTAAAAAAACAAACCCGGCTGCCGGACTTGTCATTGTCATAGACGAGGTATCGGATTTTCTCGCTGCCAGGCATAAGGAAGCGATGAAATCGGACCTGCAATTCTTGCGGGTTGTCGGGCAGGTCTGTCAGGACCAGGATGTGATGTTTGTCGCTTCAATGCAGGAGGATGTTTTTTCAAGCCCTAAATTCAGGGATGTTGCAGCAGAAATCGGGCGTGTCGGGGAACGCTTCCAGAATATTATGATTCATAAGGAAGATGTACAGAAAGTCATTTCCACCCGTATTGTACCGAAAACAGATGAACAGAAGCATCGCCTGGAAGAGAGGCTCTCCGAATTTGCCGCATACATTCCACCGGTCAGTTCAAACATCGAGGATTACATTAATCTCTTCCCATTAACCCCTTTTTTACTCGATATGTTTACAAGTCTTACCTATTTTGACAAACGGGGTGTCATTCAATTTGCAATCAATGAAATTAAGAATATCCTCCACTTCCCTTTTCCCTGCTTTATTACCTTTGACAGAATCTATGATGTGCTTGCAGAGAATCCCAACAAAAAGAACCTGGAAGAAATATATGAAATAATAAAAGTGGTGAATATTCTTAAGGAAAAGATCAACCTGCTGGAAGAAAAATACAAAAAGGATGCCATTAGAATAATAAAGGCTCTTGCCATCTATTCACTGTGGGACACAAAAGCCACAGGGGCTACAGCCGAAGAGCTGGCATACAATTTGATGCTCGTTCCCCGGAATAAAAAGCTCTCTGCCGGGGATAACATCGGCCTGATGATTAAAAATATCCGGGATGTCACGTATGGTGAATACATTAAGGCAGATAAGGACGAAGCCAGCCAGAAAATCTATTTCAGATTTGAAACGAAAGTCGGTATTGACCCGGAAGAAAGAATCCAGCAGAAAGCATCTGCCGTATCCGATTCCGAAATCGAACAGGAAATTTTCAAACAATTATACGAGATTCTTGAACTTGAACATGTTAACGGGAAGCCGGATGTGTTTGACGATGAGTGCGAGTGGGAGAGTGTCAAATCGTACAGAAAAGGGTATATCGTTTTTGTAAAGAACCATACGGAAATCGGGCAATTGCCGGAAAGGGATTATGCGTTAGTCATCGTATCTCCTTTTGTCAAAAGCTTTCAACAGACTATTTCGGAAAACCAGATTGTCATTAAACTGGATATTCCGGGTGAACCGGAAAACATACAGCAATTTAAGGAAATCGTTGCTATCCGGCAGTTGATTAACTCGAACATACAGACAACCATCATGCACCGGAAACTCGACGGCAGGATAAACGGGTATAAACAGGGGAGTGTGAATATTACAGGGATAAAATATCGACTTGCAAAATTACTTATTAATTATGCGCAATGCACCTTTAACAATAGCAAGGAATCAATAAAACATCATATCGGCAAAGAATCTGCATCTGCCCTGGAAATCATCGATACCTTGAAAACCCTGTTACTGGACAGGCCATTTACAAAAAAGTACCCTGAACACCCGGTATATTCCGAGCGTGTCTGGCAATCGACAATCGGGAATGTATGCAGCAGGTATGCCCAGGAACTTACCCGGGGAAACATATTAAACCTCTCCCGGGCCCCGAAATTATTCCTGGAAAGATTGAATCTTTTAAACTCACAGGGGTATCCGGATGCAACAGGTTCTCCCATCTGTCAGTCCATTATTGAAATCCTGAAGACGAATAAAGGGAAAGTGACATCCATCCGGGATGAGATGGTAAGTGTTTTTGCAAAGGCACCATTCGGACTGGAACCGGAGGTGATCTATCTCTACCTGGTTTTTCTCACTGTCCAGGGGAAAATATTTTTGCAGGCCAGGGGCGGTGACAGGATCGATATTGATAACATAAAAGATAAATTCCGTTCTGTTAATCAGTTCGATACGATTATGTATGCGAAACTCAAGGAAAATTACAGCTATGATTTTGCAGAACGGTTGTTCAATACCCTTGGTCTGCATGGGGCGCAGATTAAGATTGAAAGGGAGCGGCTCCAGGCATTCCGGCATTATAAAGAAAAGGTTGCATCCATCCTGCACACTATCGAAACCCTAAAGAACACGATTGAATCGTTAAAAACGTATCCTTCCATTCATATTGATATGAAAAGCGTTGCAGGGGAATTTGAAAACATCAATGAGATACCCTGGGAAACCCTCGATCTTGAAAACCATACAAAATTCGGGACCATAGAAACCCTGAATCCGCAATTACCGGAAATGGAAATTTCACTGCATAAAATAAAGGAGTTGCAGGAAGCGCTGGACGAATACAGGCACACCATTCATCAGGCGGTCGGGTATATGAATAACGCCCTTGCATTGATAGAGAGTAAATCCCTGCTCCGGATCGATGAAAAAAACGTACAGGAGCTAAAGGATATCTATGCCGAAATACTGGAAATATGTTTCGATTTTTCCCTGTTCGGCGACCGTTCCCGGAGAAATCCAATAAAAGGGAAAATCTCGAACTTTAAAAAAATCTATAAATACGACATCTATATTCCTGCCCATGACAGGTATGTGGGGAAAGATGTGCAGTGGAAAACGATTGATTCGTACATGGAAAACCCATCTTTTAAAAAACTAAGGGAGCTGTACAACCTCAAACATGTAAACTCTGCACGTTTCAATATAATGGTGGCTGAATGGAATGACCTGAAAGCATATAAATGCACCGACGCGTCACTTGACCGGGACCTGGACGTCCATACCTTTTGCCAGCATTGCCTGTTCCCGCAAAAGGAACGTTACACGGAAATACCCGGGATCATCAACCGGGTGGATGAAAAACTGGAAGAGGAACTTGCCCTGGTGGAAGAAAATGTACTCAAACTCATCCGTGAATACAGGGACAACCTCCAGTACTTAAAAGAACCTGAAAAGAACAGTATCGGTAGTGTCATTACAGCGAATAAGCTGCCGGATCACATCGGCTCGTTATTGATAAATGCAATAAACAACCTGCTCAAGGAAGTGGATGTGATAGAGGTCGATGCGGATAAGGTTGTTTCCGCCCTGTTCCCTGGAAATCAGATGGTTTCCCCGGAAGAATTGCGCCGGAACTTTTCTTCCCTGCTGCATGAATTGACGGAAAACAGGGAAGAGAATGAAGTACGAATAAAGCTAATGTAAGGACCGGCAAGTATGAAAAAGTACGTTACACCCCTTAATGAACTGCTCGATTCGGTACGGGATATCGAAGGTTTTCCTGTCGGGAAGGATGAGGACATCCTGGCACTGTCCAATCCGCCGTATTATACAGCATGCCCCAACCCGTACATTAATGACTTTATCGAAGAATACGGAAAACCGTATGATGAGGATACGGACGATTACAACAGGGAACCGTTTGCCGGGGATGTGAGTGAAGGGAAGAACGACCCGATTTACAATGCACATTCATACCATACCAAAGTACCGCACAAAGCGATTATGAAATACATAGAACATTATACGGATGAAGGGGATATCGTCTTTGACGGATTCTGCGGAACAGGGATGACGGGTGTTGCCGCCCAGATGCTTAACCGGAAAGCTATCCTGTCGGACCTCTCCCCGATCGCCACCTTTATTGCACACAACTACAATACGAAAATCGATGTAGCTGAATTTGAAAACGAAGCACGGCGGATACTCTACGAGGTCGAACAGGAATGCGGCTGGATGTATGAAACCATGCATACGGACGGGAAGACAAAGGGGAAAATCAATTATACCGTATGGTCGGATGTGTTTATCTGTCCGTTCTGCGGTGCGGAAATTATTTTTTATGAAGCAGCCGTAGATAAAAAGAATGGGGCAGTAAAGAAGGAATTTCCCTGTCCTGCGTGTCATGCAAAGGTTAAAAAAACCGATTGCACGCGTGCCTGGATTGAGTTCGACGATAAGGCAATTGGGGAAAAGATAAAGCAGGCAAGACAAATACCTGTGTTAATAAATTATTCAGTTGGAAAAAAGCGGTATGAGAAGATACCGGATGAGTTTGATTTGGATGTAATCAGGAAGATTGATGAAGGTGAGATACCGTACTGGTTTCCGGTTGACAGAATGCCGGAGGGTGACGAATCAAGGAGAAATGATAGAACAGGGATAACACATGTACATCATTTTTATACAAAGCGAAATTTGTGGGTGTTAGCAAAATACTTTAATTTAGTAAAGTTTAAAGCAACATTATTAATTTTTGAATCAATTTCTGGTCAATTAACCAATAAATTATCACGATATAATTTAGGACATCGTGGAAATGGACCTGTAAGTGGAACATTGTATATTTCATCAATGATATCAGAAACTAATGTCCTTAAAATATCTTTGAATAAATTAAAAGCTTTCATTTTAGCATTTAATGAATTATTATCAGACAATATTGTAAACACTTCATCAGCAGAAAAAATACCAATATCTGACACAACTATTGATTACATATTTATAGATCCACCCTTTGGACAAAATTTAATGTATTCGGAATTAAATTTTCTCTGGGAAGCATGGCTTAAGGTTTATACAAACAATAAATCTGAAGCAATCATAAACTCATCACAAAACAAACAACTTCCCGAATACAGCCACCTGATGTTCAGATCCTTCCAGGAATACTACCGGGTCCTTAAACCGAATCGCTGGATTACTGTGGAATTCCATAATTCAAAATCATCTGTCTGGAATGCAATCCAGGATTCAATGACAAAGGCAGGTTTTATCATCGCAAATGTCACCATTCTTGACAAGCAGCAGGGAAGTTTCAAGCAGGTTACTTCTACCGGTGCAGTGAAAAACGACCTCGTCATCTCCGCGTACAAACCTAAAGGGACGTTCCAGCGGCGGTTCCTTGAAATGGCCGGGGAGGGGATGGAAGAGGAGTTTATACGGATGCACCTGTCCCATCTTCCGGCAGAACCTTCCATTGAAAGAACCGAACAGATGCTCTACTCCAAACTTCTCGCTTTCTATGTCCAGCGGACCTATACGGTAAAGTACAATTCGTCCGGCTTTTACAAAATGCTCAGGCAGACCTTTGTCGAAGAAGACGGGTTCTGGTTCAACAGGGAACAGCTCACCTCATACCGTGAATATAAAAAGAAGATGAAGCTGGAAGGACTGACGGATATTGCCATCGGACAGCAGACTCTCTTTGTTTCGGATGAAAAATCGGCGATTATATGGCTTTATTCCTTTTTAAATGAACCGAAAACCTTCCAGGAAATCCATCCTGCATTTACGAAAGTTGCAGCAATCAGTAATGACAGAACCCCGGAACTCATGGATATCCTGAAAGAAAATTTCATCCATGAACATGATACGTTCCGTAAACCACAGTCAGAGGATGAAAAATTATCGATAAATGAGAAACGGGAAAGGGCATTACTCCTGGAGTTCGACGAACTGTTGTTGGATGCGAAATTTTCCGGGAAAAAGATAAAAGAATGCCGGAAACAGGCGGTGCTTTATGGTTTTGAATACTGCTACAAGCATGAACGGTACAGAGATATTCTTGAAGTCGCTTTAAAGCTGGATAAATCAATCCTGGAGAATGATTCTGAACTGAACGAGTTTGTGGAGGTTGCACAAATCAAGATAGAAGGGTATTGATAACATATGGACGGAAAACGGCTTGAAAGATTTGAAAGTTCGCAACTTCACCGGTGTAAAGGAATTGTTTTCGACAGAAGCAGTGAAGGTGATTTCCGGATTAAATCTCCACACCACAGGTTCAAAGGCCCAGTCAAAAAACCGGATAAATTATCCGATTTACAGATAAGAATTTTGAAACAATGCAGGGATGAAAATAAATCACGGAGTGAAATACTTATAAACTTAAATCTTACAGCTACCGGGCATTTTAAAAAGTCATTAAAAGAATTATTGGACAAAAAGTATCTTGAATACACCATTCCGGATAAACCGGGGAGCAGGTTACAGAAATATAAACTTACTGCCCGTGGTGAGGGAATCATAAAGTAAAAGATCGCCTGTGAAGGAGGTGGTTTCCTTTTGATAGTAAAAGACCACATGCTGAGCAGGTGGCTTTTTCTAAATCAAAAGAATCTGAAAGGCATAGCTTTATTAATCAATATAATATGGAGGTAATAGACTACCTCCAAAGGAGGTAGTTTCCTTTTGATAATGAACATAGGAGACAGGGTTACCTCAAGGTTGTATGAAGAAAAGGGTCCCGGCACCATTCTTTCTTTTTCATTATTATTCGGGGAAGAATACGCAGAAGTACTCTTTTCGAACGGGGAAAAAATATCCACCAGGAAGAATGACCTTGTAAAAGAGACGGATATAATACACCGTCTTTCGGAAGGGGATACAGATAACCTTCACTTATTTTTCGCTAAAAACATGCTTGCCCGGCTGGACAGCAGTATCACGGATACCCGGCTTATCGGTTCGGCAAATTATAAAATCAAGCCGCTTCCGCATCAATTATTGACAGTCAATTTTGTCATGAACAGGTTCCGGCCCCGGTGTCTGATTGCAGATGAGGTGGGTCTTGGAAAAACAATCGAAGCGATCCTGGTATACCAGGAATACAAATTGCGTAAAATGGTGAAACGGATCCTGATTATTGTTCCATCCGGCCTGGTATTGCAATGGCATGAGGAACTGGCGAATAAGTTCGATGAACAGTTTGTCATATATACAAACACCTATATCCACTCACTCAAACAAAGTTATGGAAAAGAAACAAATGTCTGGAAGATGAATGACAGAATAATCGTATCCATCGATTCTTTAAAGCCTTTGCGAATACGTGATGATCTTGATAAAGATGAAATAAAAAGGAGGGAGTGGCATAACAGACATATGACACAGGCTGCTGCCGAAGCAGATTTTGATATCGTGATTTTTGACGAAGCCCATAAATTATCCAAGAAGGATGACGGCAGCGAATCTGCCCGGTTTAAACTGGCAGATGTAATGAGTGATTCGGTTCCCATTTTCATGTTACTCACTGCAACGCCCCACCAGGGTGATGAAGCACTATTTCATCATTTAATGAAACTGGTAGACCCTGTTCTCTTTGCAAGTACTGAATCATTAATACCGGAACTGGTAAGCGAAGTTACGGTAAGAAATAAAAAGCGGGCTGCGGTCGATATGGAAGGAAACAGGATATTCAAGCATAGAATTACTTCTATTATAAAAATTGAAAGAAATGAGACAGAGAATAAGGATGAACTGGCATTGTATGACGCTGTTACGGAATACACTACGTTATACTATAACCTTGCCGGAAAATCGAACGACCAGTTGTTGATTCTTCTTGTCATGTTATACCAGCGGATTGTTTCATCAAGCAGTTTTGCCTTGCGTGATACAATGAAAAAGCGACTGGCTTTTCTGGAAAATGAACTGACTGAATTGGAAAATACAGATGAGGATATTGATGTCGACGATGCGGGCGGTTATGATATAAAAAAGCTTTTAACATTAAAACTCAATAAAACGAAAGAAGATATAGGGAAAGAGAAGGAGTTCATTAAAAACTGTATTGAAAAAGCAGAAAAGCTAGCATTAGTATTCGGGGATGCAAAATTGAAGAAACTCCTTGAAACAATAGATGAGATGAAAAAGCGGGAAAATAATCCGGATCTGAAATTCATTATATTTACTGAGTTCAGGTCCACGCAATCCGCCATTATGGAATATCTTTCCCGTTTTGGCTATCATTCCGCTTTTATACATGGCTCTTTAAGCAGGGAACAAAAGGCAGAACAGGTTGAACAATTCAGGGAGAAGGACCAGATCCTTGTATCAACGGATGCAGGTGGCGAAGGAATCAACCTTCAATTCTGTTATTGTATGATTAATTATGACCTGCCATGGAATCCGGCGCGCCTCGAGCAGAGAATAGGGAGAATTGACCGTATCGGGCAGGAGCATAACGTCCTTATATTCAATTTTCATCTTGCAGATACTGTCGAAGACCATGTGCGTTCCATCCTTGAACAGAAGCTCATGAAAATAAGGGAACAGTTCGGGGAAGATAAATATGCCGATGTCCTCTCCCTGTTACAGGAGGAATTCGATTTTGATAGCATATATATCGATGCCATTGCACTGAAAGAGAAAGAGGATAGGAAACTCGACAGGATAGCAGAAGAACTATGCAGGAAGGCAAAGCAGATTATAGAGGAAGATATGTTACTGATTCCTTTTTCCGGTTTTACACAAAATCCCGATGAACTACTCAATACCGATATGCACAGGATTATCAGGAATCTCGTGTTTCATTATTTGGCTTACAGGAATATTACCGTAAATGAGTACAGAGACACCCCGGATCTGTATTATTTCACCAACCCGTTTACGGACGAAAGTGAGCAGGGAAGTATCCTCCGTTATGTTACATTCAAAGGAGATATTGCATTTCAAAACAGCAGAAATACCCTTATCAACCTGGAACACCCGGTCATTCAAAATATTTTAAAAGAAATCTCGCCCCCGGGGATTGGACAGGTAATGGCAATGAAAGTTTCCATACATAAGTTCAGCGGGATAAAAGGGTTCTGGTTTCTTTACCAGCTTTCAATAACGAATAATGCCGGAAAACAGAAGATCTCGCATATTTCCGTTTTTATGGAGAATAAGGATTTCTGTAATAACCGGATAAGCACGTTTTTGGATTCACATATTCTTGAATCAGGGGAACTCATACCCAACTTTACCGGTGAAATGGATATACATGAAATCAGCAGACAGGCATTCGGGCATGCACAGGAAAAAGCGAATGAAATATTTACTGCAATTACATTACGCTGGCTGGAAGAATTGAATAAATTCGAACAACGTGCAAACGATTATAGAAAATTCAGAAAGAATGCAATCAATGCAATCCGGGTGGATAATATCCGTGAATCAAAACTCAAAGCACTGGAAAAGGATACTGTTAAAGAAGAACGGCAAATAAAAATGCAGAGAAATATCATCCCCAAGTTGGAGCTTTACCAGGTTTCCTCTGTGGAGTTTCTTTGATGACCTGGCAGGAAAAAATTCTAAACCGTCTTTCAAAAGATAATTCAAGGCTGCAAATCGTGATCGATGAGACGAAAATATTATTCCAGGCGGAATTCCTGGATTTCTTGCAGGATAAAGATATTAGCTATTGTACTGTTAACACTGTTAATGAATTTATTAACGTAGAAAAGACTCATTATTCATTAATAATATGTCCTGAAATGGAAATACCTGTATATTTAAAAAATAAATACGAAATAGTCCGGTTTACAAAGAAGATGCTTCCTTTGCATATTGAACATGAAGTATATAATGCAATCCCGGTTACTCAATTGATTATGTTACTGGACTATGTATCTGAAAGCAGTACTCCTTTTTTTATTGACCAGGTAAATTTTGAAAAAAATATTTCAGAAGCAGCCGTTTTCGCAGAAAAAAGAAAGAAAGAAGCAATTGAAAATAAGCTCGAATTACTGTTGGATGAAAAAATTTCAATAAATCAAATAATACAGTATGGCGTGATATGGGGTGATTATCTGTTTTCCTGCTACACTCTGGATGAGGAACCGGATAAGAAGCTAATGGCAGGAATTGATGAAAAGGTAACATCCTTTATTTTATCCGGCAACCTTAAAAATATGTATTACTTTCCTGTAAACCTGAATATGTCAGTCGATAAAATACTCCCCTCTATCAAATCCCGGAATCCGGGAAAAGCCGCATTATTGTGTTTCGATGGAATGGGTGCGGCAGAGTGGAAGGTGCTGGAAAAGTATCTGCTGGAGAAAGGTTTTCAATTCTCCACCTCATACCAGTTTGCCTTGATTCCTACGATTACTGTCATTTCCAGGACAGCTGTTTTCTCGGGTACTTATTCGTCGGGATTTGAAAAAAATCCAGATGAAAAGAAGTCATTTGAAAACTACTGGCCCGGGGGTAAAGCCGCATCGGTTTTTTATGTAACTAATAAACTCGATAATAAAGAACAATTAACAGGAATACACTATGTGGGGATGATTTATTCATTCTTTGACCGGCTGGCTCATGGATTGGCTTTTCCCGGAGCGAGCGGGTCCAAAAGAATTTATTTCGATACCATCAATAGCTATTTGAAAAAGGCACACATTGAAAAAGATATTTCTCTATTGCAGGGTGAAAATTTCAGGATTTTCTTTTGTTCGGATCATGGAACTGTACTGGCGAAAGGAAATGGCAAAAAGATTGATAACTATCTTATTGATAAAAGCAGCCGCAGGGCAACTATAATAGAAAAAAACATACTGGAGAAATTCATACATGAACAGAAGTATGATATTCCTTTTATCGATAATAGGATTGCAGTACTGGCAGCGAATAGAGAGTTGTTTGCGCCGGAAAATAAAATCGCTTTATCACATGGCGGGATAACAGTGGAAGAGCTTATCGTTCCTTTTGTGGAGGTACTCGATTGATTGGTTTCGACAGACCGTTAAGACCCGAATGGATTTATACTATTTTAAAAAGAGTGAAACCGGGGGATAATCCCGAAAGGTATTATAGGCAGTTTGAAGAAATTGTAAAGGAGTTAATCGGCAAAGAAGGAAAACGAAAAGTCCGCACTGTTGTTTTTCGCAGTTTCATTTATTCCATGCAGGAAGGAACGTCTGTTATAAAGGATAATTTATTCCTTAAGTGGGCAAAACAGCATTCATTAAACGAATTAAAACCGATTCTGCTAATAAAATTATTAATGGATTATGATATATGCAGGTTCATCCTGAAAAAGATATCTATAAGTATCCGGAAAGGGAATGAACTCTCTATTCCTTTATTAGCGAAAAAGGTAATACAGAAATACGGTGACAGGGATGTTGTGAGACGTTCATTACGTTCATTTTTAAAGACATTGGCATATTTCGGGTTTGTTCATGGAATAGAATCCGAATCTGTGCGACTGGAGCTTCATACAACATTAACAGAAACCCAGATACACTATTTTCTCATTTTATACGGCGATTATTTCCTGAAATCAAAATCGATTGATTTAAATTCGATTCATACAGAACTTTTGTATTTATTTGAGAGACCCCGGATTGCAGATATAGCCAGGAAACATCATGGGCAGGATTGGGAATACATACGGGATGCCGGGAGGAATATATTATATTTAAAATAAGGTAATTTCCGTGATTCTCTTTATTAGAATATAAACTAATTTAAAAAGCAAATAAATCTAATTTTTTTAATAGTTTCAGACCGGAAATTATGATAAAATGGAAGATGATTAAAAAAATGAAAGGAAATGGAAATATGAAACAATTAAAAATGTTAATGGTATGCATGCTTCTGATAGTACCGGCAGCTCTGTTCGGCCAGGTCACCGGAGATGTAAATTCCGATGATAGTGTTGATATTGTCGACGCTCTTCTTGCCGCCCAGTTCTATGTGGGTCTGCCTGTTACTATTAATGAAACCGCAGCAGATGTTAATTGCGATGATGCAGTGGATATTATTGATGCCCTGCTCATCGCCCAGTTTTATGTGGGACTTATACTTGAGTTTCCATGCGGGGGAGGGACCATTGTGCCGACAAATGTCCCGACTGCCACACCGGTATTGACACCGGGGCCGACAGGGGCCGGACCGGGAATGTATAACTACGGGGAGGCCCTTCAGAAAGCAATATTCTTTTACAAAGCCCAGAGGTCCGGTGATCTTCCGGATAATTATCCGCTTATATGGAGAGCAGATTCATGTCTTTCCGACGGCGAGGATGTGGGACTGGATTTAACCGGAGGCTGGTATGATGCAGGCGACCATGTAAAGTTTAACCTGCCCATGGCATTCACCGCTGCACAACTCGGATGGGCAATTTATGAATATGGCGATGCCATTGCCCGGGCCGGGCAACTTGACATTCTTCTGGATGAAATAAAATGGACCACAGATTATTTTATCAAATGCCATCCATCTGCAAATACCTATTATTTCCAGTGCGGACTGGGGACATCTGACCACGGCTTCTGGGGACCACCCGAGGTAATTCACCTGACAACAAACAGGGCATCATCGGTGATAAATACATCGAATCCCGGTTCCGACGTTGCGGGCGAGACAGCAGCCGCTCTGGCAATCGCTTCAATCATTTTCGAGGATACAAACCCTTCATATGCAAGCCTGTGTCTTTCCCATGCCAGGGAACTTTTCACTTTTGCCGATACGTACAGGGGTTTTTATCCGGTTGAAGGGTTTTATGGTTCCGGAAGCTACATGGACGACCTTGCATGGGCAGCCATATGGCTTTACATTAAAACCGGGGAATCCGGATACCTGGATAAGGCCGATGAATACACGGCGCCTATGACAGGGGGAAAGCATACTCTCTGCTGGGATGATGTATCCTACGGTGCAGTGCTTAAAATGGCCCAGCTTACACAGAAAGCAAATTATATAGCAGGTATTGAAACAAGCCTTGACTTCTATCTTCCGGGCGGCGGTATAACCCACACTCCCGGCGGCCTGGCCTGGCTGGATATGTGGGGATCTCTCCGCTACGCCTCCGGCATGGCCTTTCTCGCCTTTGTCTGGGCAGACTCTGGTTTAAGTACACCCTCCAGGACTGATGCATATCGTCAATTCGGCATAGACCAGATGAATTATATTCTCGGTGACAATCCCAGGGGGGGCAGTTATGTAGTCGGCTACGGTGAGAACCCGCCGGTTCATCCCCATCATAAAGCAGCTCACGGCTCATGGGTAAGCCAGCTTGATGTGCCTTCCTTCCACCGCCACACTCTGTACGGCGCCCTGGTCGGCGGCCCCGGTAATGATGATGTCCACAACGACGATATCACCGATTATACCATGAATGAAGTTGCAGACGATTATAACGCGGCCTTTACCGGCTGTATGGCTAAAATGTACAGCATGTTCGGCGGTGATTCCATACCCGGTTTTCCAGGGCCCGAAGATTTCCGGCCCGTGGAAGACAGGCTGACTGAATTCTTTGCCCGTGCATGGATTACCGGGCAATACACCGGACAGGTAAATATTTTCCTCCAGATAAACAACAGGTCTGCGTGGCCGCCGCGTCTTACGGATTCGCTTTCATGCAGATACTTTTTTGATATTTCTGAATTGATTTCTGCAGGCTACAGCATTAGTGACATTACACCGGGTTTACAGGAATCCCAGGGAGCAACCGTATCAGGCCCACATCACTGGTCAGGTAATATTTATTATATTATAATAGATTTTACAGGAACACTCCTTTTCCCCGGCGGATGGGACTATTGTGAAAAAGATGCGGTCCTGCTTATTAAATTCCCCGCCGGGGCAGCATGGGATTCTTCCAACGATTATTCCGCTCAAGGGCTGGGAACCACGCCGGATTATGATTCCAAAGTATTTACAGGACTTACCCCGTATATTCCTGTATACGAAAACGGTGAACTTCTATGGGGCCAGGAGCCATAATACAGGCTGATATTTTTGAAGGGCTGTCTTTGCAAGGCAGCCCTTTTTTGTGCGGGAATTCCTGTGCAGCGCTTATACGATCAACCTTGATTCCTGTAAAAAGCGCCCGGGCAGGCATTTGTTGTGTTTCTAATCGAATCAAGAAAAGCAGGTGATAGTCTATAACTTACAACCTGCCTGTGTCTTTTGTGGTTTAAAAACCCGGTTGAAAAATCGCACCAGGATATTTCCTTCTATAGACATATTAATATTAGACATATAAGTTATATAGACATTATTGTCATGAATTGCTATATTACTTCTATAATTATGAAAAACTTGTGTAATATATGATAAGGAGTAATCGTTTATGGGAAGTGATATAAATGCAGCCATTAAAAAAGCGGAAGCAGGAATAGCGGAATATCTGGAAGAGTCCAGGGAAAAAGGAAAAATCGACGACCAGTTGTACAGGATAGCAAGCAGGAATATCCTGCCGAATTTAAAAGAATGGTTAAATGATAATAAGATAGATGAAATATCACCCCGGCTCAAGGGTGCCCTGATAGCGGAGATTGAAAAAGGAAACTGGCTGGGTATTGTCAATGCATACCGTCAGAATATCAGATTCGGCACCGGCGGTATCCGGGGGATGATGGCGTTCGATAAAAAGTCCATTGAGCTGCTGGCTAAGGAAGGGCTGGATGCCCCGATTCTGAAAGGCCCGAATACAATCAACAATATCGTATTATTGAAAACTTCCGTGGGTGTTGCCCAGTTCGGTAAAGAAAAGAATTACAATAAAATCGTTATCGGATATGACAGCAGGATCCGGGGACAGGATTTAGCAAAGCTTGTGGCCGAATTATTTCTGGCCTATGGGTATATTGTCTATTTTTTTGATGAAGTCTGTCCATATCCGGAAGTTACCTATGCGATCCCGGATAGTAATATAAAAGCCCATATCGGTATTTTGATATCTGCAAGTCACAATGATTACCGTTATAATGGATATAAATTGTCGTGCAGTAATGGCTCGCAATTCGATCCCAGGGAAAGGGATGAAATGTTCGAGCACTATATTGCCCCTGCCAAAACAGATGATATCAAACTCTGTTCGTTTGAAGAAGCTGTGGATGACAAACTCTACTTTCTCGGCGGGGCAGAACAAAATAGCCGGTTTGACTATGCAGGGAAAGAGAAGAATCTCATCAATATACACGAAAGACACCGGAACCATGTAAAGTCTTTTTTAATGATTAAAGACCTTAAAGAAATGCAGGAAAGATCCAGAAACCACCTGAAAATAGGATACTGTGCATTTCACGGGGCAGGAACCTATGTGGTTCCCAGGCTTTTAAGCGAGGTCGGTTACAGGACAATCTGGCAGATAAAAAGAAACAAGCTGAATGAGTGTAACGGGCTTTTTCCTTCCTTCCGCAGCCTTCCCGGTCTGGAACAGCAGCCGGACCCGGGGGATCCCAGGGCAGGACGCATCGCGGTGGATGCATTCCGCCTGGATTACCCGGATAACTATGATGATATGGATATCCTTATCGGGACAGACCCGGACGCAGACCGTTGTGGTGTCCTTGTTCCTGTGCCTAAAAACCAGCAGTTTTTATATGACGACCAGGAGTGGACGCTTCTTCCCGCGGATGAACTCTGGGCTTTAGTCATCTGGTACAGGTTGATGATGGAAAAGGAACTCTATGGTGTTATCAGGGACCAGGAGAAAAAATTCATTACCCTGTCTCATACCACATCCGACTGTATTACCCGGGTTGCATTAAAACATAATATTGGCGTTGCCAAGACCTGGGTCGGTTTTGCCGCGTTATCTGCCGTGACAAGGGATATCTGGAATGGAAAGTACAAGGAGTATCTTACCTTAAAAGACGGGCGAAACGAGAAGTATACCGATTTTTGCCACGAGTTTACACAGGAATGTTACGGCTTTGAGAACGGACTCAGGGCATTGAATATCGGTGCCATGGAGCAGAGTAACGGATTTTCCATTTTAGGCGGCCCGCCCCCGGACAGAAATTCCCTGGGTCAGGATGGTCATGTTCGTGACAAGGATGGAACATTTGCCGCTTTTCTTACCGCAGAGATCGCTGCCTGGGCAAAAGAAAAGGGGACTACCTTATTTAATTTGATAGATGATGAGATTTACCTGGATCCGGAAATAGGTCTTTTTGTGAATTTCTACGAACCCGATCCCCTGGATGGAGAATACCCGGGAATCGAGGGTGACCGAATAAAGAAAGCGATACTCAGACGAACCCTGGGTTATTTTCAACTGGCATTATCCGGGGACCTTACCATAGCCGGACTGCCGGTAAAGCGGGCGGCCATTTACCGGACAGGAAAATATGATGCGATCTACCCGCCGACATACGATTTCCAGTTTCCCGATGAAGGAGTACGCCTCTTTTTTGATGATGCAGGTTTGAACCATATCACCATCCGCCCCTCCGGGACAGGAAATGCATTACGCCTGCATACACAACTTCATGAAGATGTACTCGACGAACATAACAAGGTTATTTCCAGGGAAAAGCTTATAGCGTTAAAATATAAACTCCGTTTTCTTTCAAAGGAAATTTTGACGGATGTAAGGGAAAAACTCAAAGCCCCGCGTGGTAAGTTGTTTCTGTAAAGGTATAACAGCTTTTACTTTGTTTTTGTATTCTTTAATGATTATCACCCTGTGTTGACGTTTGGAGGGGCGTGGAGAATTTATAAAGAATATTGGAATACACAATGTATCAGCATAACGTGAATGAGTGTGCGAAAAAAATCAAAGATATTGTGATTAAAGCCGGGAACAGGGCAAAGAAGAAAATCGATTCCATAAGAATTACCTGCTTTAAGGAAAAAGATGATGTGGTAACGGAAACTGATTTACTGGTCGAAAATATTATTTTTAATTATATAACAAAACACTTCCCGGATCATGGGTTTGATTCGGAAGAGATGGGAAATAATGAAAAAGAATCTGATTATGTCTGGATTTTAGATCCTATTGACGGGACAAAACATTACATAAAAGGACTTCCATTATATTCGATTTCCCTCGCCTTAACGTACAAAAAGAATCTTGTCCAGGGAATAGTTTATATCCCGGAGACCGGGCAGCTTTTTTATACAGGGAAGGGGAGCAAAGAGGGGGCATATATCAATAAAAAAAGAATATATTGCTCCCGGGAAGAAGAACTGAAGAATAGCATCGTGTGCCTGGAGATTCCAAGCAGCAAATCCGGAATGGATTCATTGGAAAACGCGTTGGAGAAAATGCAGGTACTCATAAAAGAAACAAAAAGAGTCAGGATAATCGGGGTCGGATCAATCGGATTATGTTACTGTGCCTGCGGGGGATTCGATGTCTACCTGAACCTTGGTTCCAATTTCAGTTATCATGACTATGCAGCAGGAAAGATCATCGTTGAACAGGCCGGGGGGGAATTCAGACAGATGGATAATTCATTAATAGCCGGGAATCCGGTGATTGTAAAGAAAGTGGTGGATTTACTGGAATTGGGGTAATGGTAAAGAAAAGCCGGAATTCTTTTTATAGACAATCCCCTGGTATACTTTCTTGTTTTTCACCAGATTCACAATGGCAGGTTATGCCGGTCTTTGCTTTTTCAATGGCTTCTTTTCCTTCCCTGAATGCAAAAAAAGCGATCCCCAGGCCGCCAATTGCATCAATAAAGGGAATTTTAAAAATACTATAGACCAGGCTTGCTCCAAGAAGAATAAAGGAAAGGTAAAAGCAGGTTCTTGTACACTTTGCATCCGCAATAATTGCCGCAGAACCCAATTCTTTCCCTGCTTTTAGCTTCGCCATCATCAACATCCACATGGTGACAATAGAAACAAGAGAGACAATAATTCCAGCGAGTGTGGTGACAGGTTTGTGTTGTATTACCAGGGTAATACCCGAACCGATAACAAGCCCGGCGGTAAGGATAAAAAACCCGGTTCCGGTAATATAGAGTGCCTGTTTTTCGAATCGAGCCCGCATTTCTTTTCCGGTTTTTCTTAACCGGAGTAACATGTGCAGAACCCCGGCGCCAGACAATACTTCAACAAAACTATCCACACCAAAGCCGAATAAAGAGATGGTTTCATCGGAATAACCGAAAAGGGTAGAGATGATCCCTTCACCGATATTATAGAAAATAGTCAGAATACTTAAGAAAATGGCAAGATTGATGAAACCTGATTTTTTTCTAACGGTAGAGGAATTCATAATATGTCAAAGGTAATCAAATCGCCGGCTTGTTTCAACAGGCTGTACTTTTTTTATATACTCATAAACTTTTATAAGAAAAGCTTTCAGGGACAAAATTTTGCAATAAGAATGAAAAGATAGTAATATGAAAGTATAGCTGCTGATGATATTGATTCGCAATAGAAGAATAATTTTATTGTGAAAATAACAGTAAAATCCGACAGTGCTATTACATAACGAAGGCTTAAGCCCACAACCCAATTAACAAGCTATCCAGGTTCTTTTTATTATACTGGTCTCATTAACCTGGCGGTCAACGTTTATCTATTTTGACTTAAAATCTTGTTAAAATAACAAGATTTTAAGTCAAAATAGCATATGTCATTATAGATGGAAATATTAGTAAGAACTGTATAAATAAACTTAACAGGACATTCAATGAAATTACACGTATTGAAACGATGAAGCAAATTATTATTGATATGAAAGCAGTTCATTCAATTTTTTTGTACGGAATAGAGAAAATTATTATTTTTTATAAAACCCTTTATAATGAAAAGAAAACCCTGGAAATCAAAGGTATATCGGAAAATATATGTGAACATTTCCGTGACATTCATCTTGATAGAACTATTACCATAAAGAAAGTGTAATAAAACAGGAGGGTAATTAATGTTCAGGCTAATAGTGTAAGCGGCGAAGTGGGGTGTTTTACAAGAAGAAATCCCTGTATGGGGGAAAATGCAGGCAATATATGTCATATTTTTGGATTATCCATGCCAATTCAGAAGTACATTCAAACAATTGATTAATGTACGTTAATAAGAAGCGGCTATTTCGGGTATCTTTTTGCCATCTTCTTATTATCGTTACGAGTTTTCTGACCCACCTGTTGCCATATTTCTTTACAAAATCCACATACCCCGAAATCACCCACCTGAATAACTGCGCAATACTGAAAAAGTTCAAGTCGTCATGGAGC
>JAFGQK010000105.1 GCA_016935735.1 Spirochaetales bacterium
CAAGATCCAGGAAGGATCCGGCCAACGCAAGTGTTACGGGTTGAAAATCCTGGAATAATACCAGGATCTTCACCCATAGTAACACAGAGAATTTTTTATTCCTCTGTGTGCCCTGTGAGCTATGTGAGAGATTTTCTTACAAAAAACCAATTCTTAAAATCGTACCCATTTTATCCTTGACAAATGAATTTTCAAAAACCATAATTTTAAATAGCTACCTATACCGGTAAACCAGCCGGAGGTAATGAGTAGTCGTATCTCCGGGTTTTATATCATGGTAAGAAAGGGATCGTATGCTTTCTGATATTATTGCCAGAATGAAGGAAAATATTGTCATTATCAAACACCCGTACGGGGGAAGCGGCACGGGAATCGTTCTTGATGACCGGGGAATTATTGTTACCAACAGCCATGTCGTAGCAAACTGCCAGACAGTAGGAATACAGACAAATAAGGGGAAAGCTTACCTGGGCAGGGTCGTTGCAGCAGATAATACGGTAGATTATGCATTCCTTGTCTGCAGGGAGGTAAAACGGGATTCTTTCCCGGTTCTTTCAGAGCGGAATACAGTCCTGGAAGGGGAAGATGTTGTTGCAATCGGTCATCCGTATGGATATGAATTTACCGTAACAAAGGGAATTATCTCATCAGCAAGAAGAGAAATAAAAGGTGTTCATTTTATACAGACAGATGTGCCTATTAACCCGGGGAATTCGGGCGGTCCCCTTCTTGATGCACGGGGGGAAATAGTCGGTATCAATACGATGTTTATTATCAATGCCCAGAATCTCGCTTTTGCCGTTCCTGTTCAATATATTATTCAGGCATATAAAAATCTTCCCCCGGAGGAATTGTGGGTTGAAGGAGCTTATTGCTGTTCATGCGGAAAAATGAATGTAAAAGGAGCAAAATATTGTGTTCACTGCGGGGATGATATTAAAACTGATAAAATAAGTGAAATCATATATGAAGATACGGGATATTGTATGAAATGCCGGAATCAAAATCCCCCGGAGGCACCGTATTGTGAAAAATGCGGGGCAAAACTCATACGAAAAGCGGATAAAGAGAAAAAACCCGGGAAAAAAGAGGATATTATCCCGGAAGATGTGATAATTAAATGTCCAACCTGCGGACATGAAAATAAAGGGAAAAAATACTGCGGAAAATGCGGGGCGAAACTATCAGCAAAGACTGATACAAAAAGCCCGGGGAAAAAAGAGGATAAGATTCCGGAAGATATGGTGATTACATGTCCAGGTTGTGGACAGGAAAATAAGGGGAAAAAGCATTGCACCAAATGCGGGGCGAAACTTTCTCCCCCGGATGCATCCAAATAATTACAGGAAATTACAGGAGGGAACAATGGCAGAAGAATTTGAAAGAAAAGAAATAACCCCCAAGCAGGTGACAGTCGATATGATTGAAAAAATACTGAAAGAATGGAATATCGATCCTGCGACGGTAAAAGATCAGCAGCGGGAGATGTGGTATCTTATCCAGGGTTCTGCAAAATTTCACATTGAACTTTTCAAATTCAATAAAGGCCCGCAGATCGGAGATGTGGACTGTGTGGAAGTCGGCGGAATTATCATGAAGCTTCCCCAGGACAATTTTCTTCCCCTTTACAGAAGGCTTTTAGAATTGAATTCAACTTCTGTTGGTGTTTATTTTGCTATTAGAAATAATCTGGTAATGCTTCTTTCGACACGGGAGCTTGGAGGAATAGATTATACTGAATTCAAAACCATGGTAGATGAGGTCCGCTATTTCTCCGATTACTGGGATGACATTCTCATGGAGGAATTCGGCGGAACCAAGTAATTAAAAGTTTTTACCGCCGCTTTCAGGAGGAGGACGGGAGCCAGGGATAACGGAATGGATTTTCAAATCCGGCTTCTGCCCTCCGGGGCCTGGGGTCGCGGTACCTCAATTGACGCTGTTCAATTGGCTAAATCACTGATTGCCATAGATTGATGGGGAAAAATATCTATCACTACTGCCGTTGGTAGAGAGCCCATTATGGCAATAGAGAATCATTTAATGACTATGTGCATAATTTTTGTGATCTCTTACCAGAAACTTCAAAATATCCTTGAAAAAAAGGTGGTTTAAATGATATTTTGTCAAGAAGGTTTGCCCGGTTTTAAATTTGCACCCATCATGAAAGCTACCTTGTTTAAAATGATAATTGGACTTCAACTATGTTGAAGCTTTTCAAGCTTTGAATAACCGGTTATAAACTGCAAATACCTCCCACTGTCAAACCTGACAATCACCATCTCTTCATCATCATTATCCCATCTCCTGTCGATGGTGCCGGTTCCGTATTCAGGATGAGATACCCTGTCGCCCCTTGAAAAATACTGCCCACTTTCCGCTTTTATGCTGTGAAATGGTTGTAAACAGTCGCGGGGTATCTCCGATAGAAACCTGGACAAATACTGACTGATATACTGTCCAAAAACAAGGCGTTTTATGCAACAGGTAAAATACAGTTCTTTTCTCGCCCTGGTAACCCCCACATAAAAAAGTCTCCGTTCTTCCTCAATATCATTATCATCCCTGAAATCGGAATGGGAAAGATGGGGAAAAAGCCCGTCTTCCAGTCCTGTAAGAATAACCCTGTCAAACTCAAGGCCTTTTGTATTATGAACAGTAATAAGGGTGACTTTTTCTTCGGATACATAAGGATTCTCATTAGAACTATCTAAAAGAGTCGCTTCAAGAAAAAGGGCAAGACCTTCCATCCCCCCGGGATAAGAGGCCGTGGCATTCACGAACTCCTCAAGGTTCTGCAGTTTCATGGTATTATCATTCTTATCCTTTTCTTTATAGTGATCATATAAACCGGAACGGAAAATAAGCTGCTGGACAACCTCTCCAGGTTCATGGGATTCGATAATACGTAAAGATTCCTCTATAACATTAATAAAATAGACAAGATTGTCTTTTATTTTTTTCGAGAGTTCAGGCAGTATGTTTTTGCTTTTTTCCAGGTAATCATTTCCCGGGCTGGTCTTAATCTTTTCCTGATTTTTCCCACCGATTCCCCGGGGTGGTTTATTGATAATCCGTGTAAATGCGACTTCATCTTTCATATTTACCAGAAATTTAAGATATGCAAGAATATCTTTTATCTCTTCCCGCTCATAAAAACGTAACGTACCGACGATTCTGTAAGGAATCCTTAACCGTATAAACAGGGATTCAAAAGCCCTGGATTGATAGTTATTCCTGTAGAGGATGGCTGTTCCATTGAAATTTCCGTCTTTAAGAAGATGGGCGCAGAACAGAGCTTCCTCATCCTGGTCAGATGCCTGATAAAGAACCGGGAGGTCCCCGTTTTTGTTCTTTGTCCAGAGGTTCTTTCCCAGCCGGTATTCATTATGTTCGACCACCTTTGTAGCGAGCTTTAAAATATTCCCGGTAGAACGATAGTTCTGTTCAAGCATTATCACTTTGGTACCGGGGAAAATTTTAGGAAACTCCACGATGTTCTGCACCTCCGCTCCACGGAAAGAATAGATAGACTGGTCTTCATCCCCGACAACACAAAGATAGTTATCCTCGTAGTAAAATTCTTTTAAGAGTTCAAACTGGGCCCTGTTTGAATCCTGGAACTCATCCACAAGAATAACAGTAAACCGCTGCTGTAACCGCTTTTTTACCTGTGGGTTTTCCCTTAAAAACCTGACCGGCCGCATAATGAGGTCTCCGAAATCCGCACACCCCATTTCCTCTATCCTGGATTGGTATGCCCGGTACTTGATATGAAACGATTTATCAAAATCTATAGCAGAAAGATCATCATCCGGTGTCAGGCATTTGTCTTTTGCCCTGCTTATACTGGAAGCAATCCACCGGAGATTTTGAGCAGTTATTTTCTCTTTTACCACTGTCTTTAATACGGTTTTTAGCAGGGCAACCATATCATCATCATCATAAATAGAGAAACGGGGCGGCAGCCCGAGAAGGTGGGAGTTCCTCCGCATCAACCATGCCCCAAAGGAATGAAACGTCTTTATCATCACATTCTCTGCCCCATCCACCATGGAGAGTACCCTTGTTTTCATTTCATCTGCCGCTTTATTGGTAAATGTTACAGCAAGAATGGAACGGGGGTCATATCCCTTTTCCTGAATCAGCCAGGCAATTTTTGTCGTGATTACCCTGGTTTTCCCGGACCCTGCCCCGGCAAGAATCAGGAGGGGTGGTCCCAGGTGGAAGACTGCTTCTTTTTGTTTGTCGTTCAATGCGTCAATATAGTGCATGGTTTTTTCCCGGTCTCATAATATAATGTATTAAACTCGCTTTTCATGGCGTTGAATTCGTGAAGGAATTTTATTACTTCGTAATAAATCGCCCATATGGCTTGTAATACCAATATCACCAGCCAATATAATACCGGTGGAACCTCCTTTCACGTTATTGATGACATTCCTTAACGCTTCCAGGCCGTTTCCTGTATCAAATTTCATAAAAGAAGAAGCGTCTCCAGGATAAATTTCAGATTCACTGCCGGTGAATTCCGAAGTATTTAATTGTACTACCCAGGCTATACTGCCATCATACACCCATTCTATTTTCACAGGGCCTAAATAATGAGAAGCTGTTTCATTGATCTTCATAACGGCATGTATCACCTCTTCCGGGAGTTTTTCCGGGGGTTTTTTACCGAGCATGAAATCGGAACCCTTCCCGGACACCCCTTCAATGTGTAGTTGTTTATTCGCCATTGGTATTGACGATCCTGAATAGCGCCCATCTATGGACTGTTGTGCCAGTATTGAATGTACAGTAAATTCCTTTTTTTCGTTTTCATGAAAAGGATCCTCGTTTTGCATCAATACGAACGGATCCGACCAGCCATAGAGTGTGGAAAACTTTCCTGCTTCTTTTACGGCAGGACAGGTGCGAAGCCAGGTTTCCCGGGTCCCTGTTTGTCTCCCGAAAACAAAAGGAGCGACAAAGCGGTTCATCGCAATAGTAAAAGGAATGCTTATGCCTATTGCATCTGCAACAAGTAACCCGAATAATTTGTCTCCCAGGAATTTACTGAAATTATTCGGCCAATTAATAGCAGCTTTTATATCCATGGTTCCGGTATGTTCCAGTTCCCAGATTATTGTATGCTCTTTACGCAGCCCGCGTCTTTTGGGATGAATACTGAACTCGATGCGTGTATTCTGCGGGAAATTCAAAGCTGGTCTGAATCCATAGATGTTTTTCAACACGGTAAGAGCTATATCTTTGGGCAGGAAGCATATCCCTTTTCTGTCGACGCATTGGGGCGTGTCGCCGGGGGAAAATTCCATTATACCATCTAATGCAACACCGGAAACACCACCGTCATGTATATCGATTGTTTCGTTGACAATCGAATATTTACCGGCCCGGGCATTATTATAAACGATTTTAAGGATTTTATCACTATCCTTTAATGCATAATGTAACGGTTCTCCTTTGGGATTATCTGGTTTAAAGGTACGGACATTCAATGTACCTTCGATTGAATTCCTGAATAATGCGGCGACTGCTTCTTTTATAGAATGAAACATATGATTCGGTTCATATCCGTGAATGCGGCAATATCTCTGTTTAGCATTCTCACCTGCCGAAAAGCTTACAAATTGTGCAATATTCCCTATATGAGCCAGGTTATCCAGAATTGCATCTTTATAAAATTTTTCGGGGAGAGTATTCATTTCAATGACAGGTGTTACATCGTTACTGTTTTCCTGGTCTTTTCCTTCATTGCTGTTTATCTCTGCCCGGAGTTCGGCGGCAACCCTTTCAAGATACCCGGTTGATAACGAATACCGGGAAATATCATTGATAGCCTTCTTGATGAATGAAAGGCCTGTTTCAACAGGTATCTTTTGTAGATTTTCATCCATCAGTAATATGCCGGATTTAACAGCCATAAGAAATTCAAAACTGCATCCGCTGCTGTAGTGCCATCCGTCCAACATAATTATCCGGCACACATATCGTTCGATGATCCTGCCCCAGAAGTACCGGTAATCATCCTGGGTCCATTCCGGCCGTTCAATTGTAACGGGACTTATTACCGGCAGGGTAAAATGCCTGCGCAATTCACTGATTTTTTTCTTTGCATAGTCGCTATTCGGGAGGAAAACGTTCTTATAATGGCTTTCCCGGTATTCTTCACTTTGAGGATTCAATCGAAAACCATACCCCGAGTACCACTTTATAAATAATGTTCCGGTCGTTAACGGAACAGAGATATAAAGGGCTGATTTATCACTGGTAATACAGCTTAACAAATCAACACTTTTTTCAATATCAATCGGGTTGTACGGTTTATTTAAACTATCTTTTCCCATGTTCATTACATAGATTTACTATTTTCTCACCGAGTTGATCAAGAATATCCTTGTTTGAAATAATGGATTGCAGCCTGGTCACGATATCTTCCCGGTAATGTTCTGTTCCCGGGAATAGTATTCGTAATGTCTTAATTTCTTCCATGTAATCACATCGATCTTTCCAGTTCATTATACAGGACTTCCAAAGGTACCGGTTATTATTGAAATTTATAGAAAATCCTGCCTGCATTATTCTATTAATCACCTGAATTGTCAATACGCCCTTTTCTATCGCTCTATCGCAGTAATTCCCGGTTTTCCCTGTCATTACGTTGAAACAGTAACCATAATCGATAAAACTCTGTTGTTTCTTCGGAAGAACCGGTTATTGAATTAAAATCTGTTTGATTTTTATATAGTGAATATTTATAATATCAATGATATTTCTATGGTCTATTGTGAACAGGGGAAAGGGGAAATAAGTGAATGAATATGGATGAAGAGTTACATTTGCTTAAAAAGGGACTGTCAACAGGCTGTCGTGAATAACTGTACTATTAATAGATGGAAGAACTGAATAATAAAATCATCAATTATATGAACCACTTTCGTAATTATAATTTCCGGGAAATTATAAATATATTACATCCTTCAGATGAAGTCTATAAACAAACCATTGAACAATTATTAATGACAGGGGAAGAAGAACTTTTCCATTATAAAATGTCTGTTTTTAACCCTTTGTTTACATTTATCAATAATACAAAAAACAGCCTGCCAAAAAATGATTATCTGGCAAATCAGATAACGTGCATTGCCGGGGTTTTACTGGTCATTTTCATACAAAAACAATGTGCAGCAGGAAAAATCGAATTTTCGAATGAATGTAACTATAATGATACAGGAAGTCAGGAAGAAAATATATGCGAAAACATGGAAGATATTATTACCGAGATCAATAAGTCTGTGGTTATTAATTCCGGTTTTAATAAAAACAAATATATTAAAAATATTCTTCATTATGTGCAGGAACTGGATAATATTAAGAAATCGTTCTCGGTGTTATTAACCCAGGTATCGGATAGTGATAAAGAAGCATATATGAATAATTTTTCCCGGATTGAAACGAAGATTGAAAACAGAATAAAGAAAAATTACCGGAATTTCAAGGGAATCAGCAATGATGCAGGAAACAATGAAAGTAATATGCTACAATCCGTTTTCCTGAAAAGATTGGTACCGATCTTGAATGTACAACTGGAAATACTGGTAAAAATATATGTTACCTGCTGTTTTGCACTGGATCAAAAAAATGGGATGAATAAAACGATATTTCCATTAATTGTAGAGCAGAAGAACCTCATCTCATTATTAAAAAAAGAAGAGACAGTATATAAAAGTCTTTTTCTTAAATGTATAGAGGACCCGGAGATACGGAAAGAAAGAATGAAATGGTTGAAACAAACTCTTTATAAAGAAGTTCTATTTTACTTTAGAAAGAATATCGATTATAAATGACACATAAACGGGATGATTATACAGTCAGGATATATTGTATCTCTCCTTTTGAAGTATTGTCAAAAATCCTCGATAAAATCGTCGAATTTGAATACGAGGTATACATGGTGAATGAGCCGGATAAATACAAACTCATAAAGCTCCTGGACAAAAAGATTCTTAATATCATTTTCTTTTGTATTACGAACGAAAATGAAACCCCTAAATGGACTCTATTTGTTGAAGCACTGAAAAAAATTGAAAATATGTATATTCAAATAGGTGTTTTTGTAAAAGATCATATAAACCAGAAAACAAGAAATATATTTCTTATGAACAGTATCCCTGTTATCCAGGAATCCTTTATTCTGAATCATCCTTTAAAGGCAATTAAATCGATTTTTGATATTTTTGAAGGAAAAGGTTCCCGGAAATATATCCGCGCCCGGGGTCTGGGATTATGCGAGGTTTTTTTCTATTTTAAGTTAAAGAATAATAAAATACTCATTAAAGGGAATATTCTGGATATCTCATCCCATGCATTTTCCTGTAGAATTGAACTGAAAGATCAAATCTATTTTGTTCCCAATAAATACATTAATGAAGTTATCGTGTCATTAAGGGGGGTACGTATTCCTGTTGTGGTAAAAATATCCGGTTTCAGCCAGGTTGATACGGATTTGTTTATCTTTCAGCTGTATAATCTGGAAATGAAAGAGAATAAATTCTTTTATAACAGCAAATTACCGCCGGAAAAGATGAATAAAATATACAATTTTATAAGATTTTCATTAAAAACGTATCTCAAACATAAACTCGATTCTGTGAGTCTGGAAGAAGACAAAGGCCAGGCCTATTCAGGGCAGCAATGCTAAAAATGGAATTTCGACAGGAATGGGATGTGATTTTGTGAATTGCTTTTTGCTGAATGGAAGGTTTTTACCGTTTCGTTATGAAGCTTTCCGGGATGAAAGAGGGGATTAAAAGAGGTATTCAAACTACGCATGTATGCGGACGGATTGTACGCAGGATTACTCGGATTATTTTTCTACATAATTTGGTTTGTAATTCAGATCTGCTGTTTCTTATTCATTCTTTTCTTCTCAATATTTTCCTGGATTCATGGCTTCTTTATAAATAATTTCTTATACTTTAACAAGTATTAACAATGCAAACATGAATTCATCAACAAGAACTTATGAGGAGATAGCGAATGGGCTATGGTAAACTTTGTACAATCATCTACGACCTGGATAAGCCGATGGCTGGTGAAAAAGAACTTTCTCTTTATAAAAGGTTTGTGAACTCAAAGGACGATCCCATTCTTGAGTCAATGTGCGGTTCAGGACGGTTTTATATTCCTCTCCTGAAACAGGGATATAACATCTCCGGCTTTGATTTATCGGATGAAATAATGAACAGTAAACTTTTGTATGAACTTATTGATAACACTATAGTCATAGAGAATGAATACCAGGATTTTCCTTTGCGAATATACAGTCCAGAGTATCTTAAGAATACATTGAAGAGGACCGGATTCCGGGATATAGAAGAACTTGATACCGGGAATGACAGGCGATTCGTTGTTTAAAAGTGCACAAAGTAATTTTTCTTTTGCAAAGCGAAAGGAAAATATCTGATATTGTCCAGCAGGAGGTGCGATGTTAAGTAACAGTCAATATGCATCATCGAAAAAGTATGAAGCAAGACTCGATCTTCATAGAAGATTCAGCACAAATCCAAAGTCAAAGTATGTATGGATTTTTGAACATTTCCCCAAAACTGAAAACTTGAAAGTTCTGGAATTGGGCTGTGGAACAGGTTTATTCTGGCTTGCCAATAGAAATCAAATTCCAAAAACATGGTCGGTCATTCTTACTGATACTTCCAAAGGTATGCTTGAAACAGCCCGTAATTCTCTTTCAAGAATAAATCACCGTTTCCAATATGAAGAAGTTAATGCAGAAGATATCAGTTATCCGGATCATTGTTTTGATATTATACTTGCAAATAACATGCTCTACCATCTGGAGAACCGTTCAAATGCACTTTCCCATATTCGTAGAATACTCAAAGACGTTGGTGTCTTTATCACTTCCACAATGGGAAAAAACGATCTGTTTGAATTACACATACATTTATATCATTTTCTGGAAAGTCGAAATAATCATTTTAGATTCGGAGAATTCTCCTTTTCTCTGGAAAACGGGATGGAACAACTTACACCTTTTTTTTCAAAAGTATCGATCAGCCGGCATGAAAATACATTAAGGATTGATGAGGTGGAGCCGGTTATTGATTATTATTTGTCTTTTAATGGAATATATAATGATGTTGTTATTTTGCCGGAAGAAGATGTAGAAGCATTCAGGGAATATCTTCAACGTATTATTGATTCGGAAAAAGTGATTTCCGCCACAAAAGATTCGGGAATTTTCATTTGTACTCAATAAGAGATGACTTTGTACTCTGGCAGGTGCTTTAATTTCTTCCATTCGCTCGTTAAAGTCCCCGGATAATCCCCTTTCGGGGATTCAACCCGAATCGTTGTGCCAGGGCTTTCAACTGTTTGACAGTAATCAGGTTCCTGATGTGACCGCATGCCTTGATTTTCATATAAATCCCTGCTGCTTTTTCCACTGTCTCAAGCAGCCCCATGACCTCATCCACCGACCGCCCGGTTCCCACGATCCCGTGGAGCGGCCAGACGACGAGGCGGGAAGTTTTAAGCTTTTCTGCGGTTTTTAATCCCAGGCCACTGGTGCCCGGAACCATCCATGGCAGTACACCGATACCGTCGGGAAAAACCGCCAGGCATTCCGAATGCATTCTCCATAACGCCGCGGTAAACGCCCTGCCGTCCAGACGGTGTACGGCGGACATGGCAACTACGTTCGTCGGGTGCGTATGAATCAGCACCCGGTGCAGGGGATCGGCTTTTAACCTTGCACAATGACCCAGCAAATGGGAGGGCAACTCGCTGGTGGCCCTGGTGCCGTCTTCGAATCCCCACAAAACATCAAGACCGGACCCGTCCTCGGAAACTTTTACGATCCCTAAGTTACCCGCCGGATCGCGCCTGATGTTCTTAAAGTATTTTCCCGTCCCCTTTACAAGGATAATCCGGCCGGCCAGGTACCTGACTGCTGTCTGTAATGGTGTGTGTTTTTTGACAGCGTTCGTATCCATATATTTTCCCGCCTCATCCTCATCAATAAGGCAGCTTATATTCCCGGCGTTTCTTTCGGCCCAGCCGGTCTTCCACATTGTCCAGGTTGCTTCCGTTATTTCCTTTATAAAACACGATGCGAGAATATCCTGGTATTTTTTCTGTAAGTCCATTTACTGTTTCCTTTTTAAAAGAATGTCATTCTCGTATTTTTTTATTTCGGGCAGCCATTTCTCCCTTACCGGGACCCCCGACCGTTCACAGTACTCATCCCAGACAGCCCCAAATGGATACGTCTTCATTTCTTCAAGCAACGCAAGCCGCATGGTGTAATCTCCTTCCTGCTCACACTTCTTGAGCAGGGTTACCGGTTCAAGCATGGCATAAAACAGGCTTTTTATCACATTTCTCGATCCGATGATCCAGGCCGCGATCCGGTTAATACTTGCGTCAAAGAAATCCAGGCCTATATAAATCCTTTCGGTCAAATCGTTTCTGATGATCTCAAAAGCGATCTCTTCAAGCTCATTATCGAGAATAACAACATGATCGCTGTCCCAGCGTACGGGCCGGCTCAGATGAAGAAGAATTTCCTCAAGAAACAGGGAGAGTGAAGAAATTTTATTCGATACTGTTTCAGTGGGGTGGAAGTGCCCGGTATCCAGGCAGACCGCTTTCCCGTTTTTTATCGCATACCCGAGGTAAAATTCATGCGAGCCCACCACATAGCTTTCAGAACCTATTCCAAAGAGTTTACTTTCCAGGGAATCAGTATGGTATCGGGAATCGATTTTTTCGGAAAATATCTCGTCCAGTGATTCCTTGAGCCTTTCCCTTGGCGCAAGCCTGTCCACGGGAACGTCTTTGTACCCATCCGGTATCCATATATTGGTGATGCATTTTCTTTTAAGCTGGTTGCCGAAGTATTCCCCAATTCTCCGTGATGCTTTACAATGCCTTATCCAGAAATCCCTGGTTTTTTTATCCGGGTGGCTAAGGGTGAACCCATCTGCTGACAGGGGATGGGAAAAACAAGTCGGATTAAAATCCAATCCCAGGTTATTACTCTGCGCCCATTCCAGCCAGTGGGTGAAATGTACCGGTTCGATCTCATCACGGCCGGTCTTCCCGTCTGTTTCCGCATAGATGGCATGCAGATTGACCTTGTGTTTTCCGGGAATATACCGGAAAGCCTTTTCCATATCCTGCCGCAGTTCACAGGCATTCCTTGCAGTTCCCGGATAATTACCGGTCGCTGTTATCCCCCCGGTCAGTATTCCGCCGCTGTTTAAAAACCCCCGGACATCGTCCCCCTGCCAGCAATGCAGGGATATCCTGATTTCCGCCAATCGTTTTAATGCTTCTTCAGTATCAACACCTATTTCTGCATATAATTCCCCGGCCTGGATGTATGAATGCTTATTCTTCATCATTATTTCCTTTCACCCTGATTTAAAAACGGTCAACCCATCATCCCGCAAAACCTGCCGTAGATATCCTCCCGGGTCTTCAACTGGTCAGGGATGATTTCATCAACAGCGAATGATTGCTTAACAAGACTCCGGGCGGAGGCGATGGAGTCCACTTCCCCGGCGCCTATCATTTGCATGATGATGTTGCCAATTGCCGTTGCTTCCACCGGACCGCACATTATTTTCCTGCCGGTAACATCGGCAGTGGCCTGGCATAAGAATTTATTCCTGGCTCCCCCGCCTATGATAGTTACCATATCAATCCCACAACCCGCTGCCTCTTCGATTTCCTTAAGCGTATACCGGTACATGAGGGCGAGACTGTCGATGATACAGCGAACAATCCCGCCGGCAGAATCAGGGGCACCCTGGTGTGATTCCAGGCAGAAATTCCTGATTTCATTCACCATGTTCCCCGGATTCAGGAATCGTTTATCGTTGCAGTTGATGAGAAACTGAAAAGCCGTACTCTGCTGTGCCTGTTTTAGAAGTTCTTCAAAATCATAAATATCCCGGTAATTCCTTTTTACTTCCTGGATAAGCCAGAGTCCTGTAACATTTTTCAAAATTCGATAGGTATCCCCTGCACCCCACTCATTGGTGATGTTTTTATATAAAGCGTTTTTATTATTCACCGGGTCCCGCTTTTCAATACCTATCAAGGACCATGTCCCGCTGCTTAAAAAAGCGATATGGTCATCCAGGCAGGGAGTACCCAGAACAGCGGAGGCTGTATCATGGGTAGCGGCAGAGATAAACTCACAATCAGGAAGGTTGTATTTTTTCTTTAACGTCTCCTTTATTTTCCCCAGGCTTATTCCCGGTGCAGTTAACCCGGCGAACTGGTCTCTTTTTACACCGGCAGCGGAAAGCAAATCAGGATCGAATTCACGGGATGCCAGGTTCAACAACTGGGTTGTGGACGCGTTTGTTTTTTCATTCATGAGTTTCCCGGTAAAAAGAAAATAAAGGTAATCGGGAATGAGTAATATCTTATAAGCCTTTTTCAATTCCCCCGGATCATGAACAAACAGCTGGTAAATGGTATTGAATTGGAGAAACTGGATACCCGTTTTTTCATAGATGACTTCACGGGGAATGAGTTTGTAAAAGGCCTCCATAGCCTTGCTGGTCCTGGGATCCCTGTAGCAGTATACATCCCGGATCCGGTTCCCATCCCTGTCAATAAGAACATAATCAACACCCCAGGTATCGATCCCGGCTGTACAGGCGGGGATTCCCATGTCATGAGCAGTCTGCAAGCCTTTAATCAGGTGATTGAATAGGGCATCGATATCCCAGAACCAGTGGCCGTTTTTATGAATCATTTTATTCTCGAATCGATAAATTTCCTTTAGTCGGATTCTTTGAAGGGAAAAATCTTTTTTTCCAGGGAGAAGCGTACCGGCGAGGATTCTTCCGTTCGAGGCGCCAATATCAATTGCTATATGATCCATACCTATTCCCTGCCTGGATGGTGAATTACCCATTGTTTTTAAGGTACCTTATATATTACTATCGTGGGGGCTGTCCAAAAAGTCGGAATGAAGCGTAGCTTTTTAGACAGCCCCGGAGTTCCATAATCGATGATAGTAAATGTTAAAATTCCATGCAAGATGTTTAAGGGAAAAAAATGAAATTTTTACTCTTATTCCCTAAAATTTACTATTTCATTTATGTTAATAATAAACTCCTCATCAAACACAAATATTGTAATAATATTCCATAAATACCTTACTGTTGGATACTCCTTATTCAATAAGTTATTCAAACCGAATAAGGGAAAATATAAATGGAGGTTATTATGAAAAGAATCGCATTTATTTTTATCATCTTTTCCTTGGCTGTGGTATTCACGTTCGGGATGCCGCAAAAGGAAAAAACGAGTTACAATTTCGGAGGATCAACCACGATTCTCCCGATTATTGAATCTGCAATAGAAGAGTTTTTAAAAACTCACCCCGGTATTACCATCAGTTATGAAGGACAGGGGTCAAGTGTCGGCATTAATGGGGTAATAGAAGGCACCTATTCTTTAGGCGGATCATCACGGGAACTCAAGGATTCCGAGATAGAAAAGGGTGTAAAGGCGACTGCTATTGCCCTGGATGGTATCGCAGTGATCGTGAACGGCGAAGTCACTATTGACAACTTTTCCCTTGAACAGGTGGCGAAGATATTCTCCGGGGAAATCTCGAACTGGAAGGATGCCGGGGGGCCGGATCAACCGATTGTAATTATAAACAGGGATGAAGCATCGGGAACCCGGGCCACTTTTTCCGAACTCGTCCTGGATAAAGTATTCGGCAAGGGAGGGAAATTTAAGGCGGACGCGATAATCACCGAATCAAATGGGGACATGGTGACAAAGGCCGGATCAACCCCCTTTGCCATCGGATACTGTGGTTTCGGATACATATCCAGGGTAAGAAATGCAGGCGGGAAAGCGATAGCAGTGAACGGGATTCCTCCCGAAGTACGGTATGTCGTTGATGGAAGCTATTCCATTTCGCGGAAACTCTATGTTGTCCACAAGGGTGATCTGAAAAACGGGACCATTGAAAAAGAATTTGTAGACTTCCTCCTCTCGGATGAAGGCCAGGCAATTGTGGAAGATGAGAAGTTTATTTCTCTTCCATAAAGATATTCCTGCCATCTTTCGCTATAGGGATCGGTATCCCCCATACGGGGGATACTTTTTTTCTAATACAATTCTAACAGAGTCCTAATGATTTCATTTTATTTTTTTAAGAAGTTTTATCAGGATGAAGAAAAGCAGGATTATTGTTGAATCAATTATAAAAGGATTTTTTTTAGGCTGTGCCCTGGTAGCTGTCCTTTCGGTCGTTCTCATTACTCTTTTTATCTTTATAAAGGGTGTTCCTTTATTCGTGGAGGTATCTCCCCTGAAGTTCCTCTTCTCCACCAGGTGGGAACCGACCAATGAGGAGAGTCCCGGGTTTGGTATTTTTTCTTTTATTATCGGATCCTTTTATGTCACCTTTCTTGCCCTTCTTATCGGGGTTCCCATTGGATTGGCATGCGCGATATTCCTGGCAGAGTTTGCAAAAGGAAAGTTTGCCGTGATGTTAAGAAGGGTGGTGGAACTTCTTGCCGGAATTCCTTCTGTTGTGTATGGGCTATTCGGGGTTATTGTTATATGCAGCCTGGTACGGGAAACCTTCGGGGGAACAGGTTTCAGTGTCCTTTCCGGTGCGATTATCCTTGCAATTATGATACTCCCGACAATTATCAACATATCGGAAATTTCTATAAGGTCAGTACCGGAAGAATACAGGGAAGGATCTTTTGCCATGGGGGCGACCCACTGGCAGACGATTACAAAGGTATTACTCCCTGCATCAAAATCGGGAATTCTTGCAGCGATTATACTCGGTACAGGACGGGCTATCGGTGAAACGATGGCCGTTCTCATGGTGGCCGGAAACGCCCCGATTATGCCCGGGTGGATCACCTCTAAAGTAAGAACGCTTACGATGAATATTGTTACGGATATGAGCTATGCATCCGGGAATCATATGGTTGCGCTGTTTACCACCGGGATTATTCTTTTCTTTTTCATCATGCTGCTTAATATAACGATCTATATCATAACCAGGAAGAGCAGGATACGAAATGCATAAAAAACAGAGCCCCTTTATATCCGGTTATACCCGGCAGGTAAAATTAAAAGAAAAAATCATGAAAGGCCTTATCTGGATCGCGGCAGGCGTGACGATATTCATCCTGTTCTGGATTTTCGGGTATATTATTTATAAAGGACTCATATCCGATATAACCAGGGAATACAATGTGGCCGGGAAGGGAAGTACTATATTTCCCCTGGATGAAAAAGGAGAAAATGAGGTTATCTGTATTGTCCATAAAGGGATTCGCGCAGGGGATTTATCCATGCAGGTAATCCGGTCTTTTTATAATGGAGATGAGAGATACTGGCTTGTTTCGGAACAGGGTCTTAAAGTACGCCCCTTTGCACCGGAGCCGGGAACCACCTTTGGACAGAAGACCCGGCAGGCACTCCTGCTAGACGGGGAAGATTATACACGGTCCGTCGTGTTTACGGATAATGACGAAGGAACCATCAATATGGTAGCCAACACAAGGGGGGGAATCGGGATTATACATGCCGAAAACATTCATCACCCGCTTATAAAAAAAGTCAGGATAGTCCCTGTACGTTTTCTTTCAATCGTTGTAAACGAGAAAGTACTCTCTATTCAGAATAATGTGCGTCTCAATTCCTTTACGGAAGATGATGTATCAAATATTTTTTTGTCAAAGGTAAGAAACTGGAAAGATATTGGTGGTATTGATCTCCCGGTCACTGTCATATCCTATAATAAAGATTCATACCCGGGACAACAGTTTCAGGAACTTGTACTCGGAAACAGAAACCCCGGTATAAAAGCTGTTTTTATGGATAACATAGGGCAGATAGGGAAGGCAATCAACAACAATGAAGGTGCTGTTGCCTATTGCCTGTTCAGTGATATCCACCGGGACTTCCCTGGGAAGATTGCCATGGTGGAACGGCGGGAAATCACCCCCAATATCTCTGCCCATTTTCTCCTGGAAAAACCTGAAAAAGCGGGAAAGGCAGGGGGGATTTTCGATATTATCATCAATACGCTGCTCATGATAATTTTTACGATTTTATTAGCAACACCAGTCGGGGTCGGTGCAGCGATTTATCTTACCGAGTATGCAAGACAGGGAAAATTCATCGATGTTTTAAGATTTTTTACTGAAACCCTGGCAGCGGTTCCTTCCATTATTTTCGGCCTTTTCGGCTATATTTTATTTGTGAACTTTTTCGGCTGGGGAATGGGGCTTTTATCCGGTACCCTTACGGTAACGATTATGATCCTGCCCACGATAATACGAACAGCCGAGGAAGCCTTTAAGGCAGTACCACGGGAATACCGGGAAGAAAGCCTTGCCCTTGGTGCGACCCACTGGCAGACAATAAAAGGGGTGGTAATCCCCTCGGCAATCCCGGGTATTCTTACCGGGATTATTCTCGGCATCGGGAGGGCTGTAGGGGAAACAGCTGCGGTTCTCTTTACCCTGGGAAGCAGTCCCACCCTGGCCCGGGATATTTTTTCATCCGCCCGGGTACTCTCCCTTCACCTCTATATTCTTGCAAAAGAGGGAATATCTTTTGAACGTGCTTTTTCAACGGCCTTTATCCTTGTGGTGATTATCCTTGTGGTGAATGTATCCGCATCTTCATTTGCCGGGAAAATGAATACATTGAAGAAAAAATCTTGAGAAAAGGAGGAAGAATTGTATGGGAACAACGTTCACATTACCAAAGTTCAAACAATGTGAGGAAAACAAAACAACATCGGAAAATAAGATCAATATGACAGAAGAGGATGATACTGCGGCCATGAATTTTAAAATTATCACGAAAAACCTGGACCTGTTTTATGGGGATTTTCAGGCTCTTTATGATATTTCCATGGATATAAGACCCAATAAAGTCACTGCCCTTATCGGTCCATCGGGATGCGGAAAATCGACCTTCCTGCGGACACTGAACAGGATGAATGATCTTATTGCCTCTGTTCACCTTAATGGTAATGTATATTATGACCAGACGGATATTTATAAGAACTATGATGTGATAGAATTAAGAAAACGGATCGGCATGGTATTCCAGAAACCGAATCCTTTCCCCATGACCGTATTTGATAATGTCGCTTATGGCCCACGGGTGCATGGGATAAAGAAAAAAAACCAGTTACATGATATTGTGGAAAAAAGTATAAAAAAAGCGGCACTCTGGGATGAAGTTGCAGACAGGCTTCATGAACCGGCCCTGGGTCTTTCCGGGGGACAGCAGCAGCGTCTCTGTATTGCCAGGGTCCTGGCTGTGGAACCCGATGTGATATTAATGGATGAGCCTACTTCTGCCCTTGACCCGATATCCACCGCACGAATTGAGGATTTAATCGAAGAATTAAAGCAAAACTATACGATTATTATCGTTACTCATAATATGCAGCAGGCTGGCCGGATTTCCGACTTTACGGGATTCTTTTTAAATGGTAAACTTATTGAAATGGGAAAAGCAAAGGATATTTTTTTTAACCCGGCAGACAAACGTACGGAAGATTATATATGCGGCAGGTTTGGCTAAAAGGGAGGAATATATGAAAACAAGGGTTCATTTCCATGAAAAACTGAATGATCTGAAAATGGATGTTCTTGCCATGGGAGGGCTGGTGGAAGAAGCAATCGGAAAGGCAATTCATTCACTTGTCAGGAATGACCGGTCTCTTGCCGCGAAGGTGATTAAGGATGACGAACATATAAATGAGAAAGAACTGGTTATTGAAGACCAGTGCATCATGCTTCTTGCCACAGAACAACCTGTTGCCGGAGACCTCCGTCTCATTATATCGATATTAAAGACCATCCGTGACCTGGAACGGATCGGGGATTATGCAGCACATATGGCAAAAGCGACGGTGAACTTCGAAGCAGGCTCCCTGACCTTACATGAAGACATTTTCAGGATTACAGAAGTATGTGTGAGTATGTTAAAAGACACCCTTAAAGCCTTTTCCAGCGGGGACGTAGATCTTGCAATAGCGGTAAAAGAACAGGACGATATTGTGGACAGCATGTACCTTCAACTCTTTAATGAGTTTCTTTCCGATATGAAGTCGGATCCGTTTCATATCAAGCAGGTGAGTGCCCTGCTTCTTGTGGCAAAATACCTGGAGCGCCTGGCAGATCACATTACAAACATTTGCGAGGAAATTGTTTTTATGTGCACCGGGAAAAGAAAGGATTGGGCTAAATAAAAGTGACCCCGAAACATATTCTTGTTGTAGAGGACGATGCAAACATACTGGAGCTTATCCGGTACAACCTCATACAGAAGGGCTATAAAGTAACAAGTGTATCCACAGGGGAAAAAGCACTTCTTACAATCGGTGCAGGAAAACCGGATCTCCTGCTCCTTGACCTGATGCTCCCGGGAATCGACGGCCTCAAGATATGCGAACTTATAAAAAAGGATGAAAACACAAGAGAAATCCCTGTTATTATGGTCACGGCAAAAGGCGAGGAAGAGGATATTGTCAGGGGGCTTGAACTGGGTGCAGACGATTATGTGACAAAGCCTTTTCGTATCGATGTTCTTCTTGCCCGTATTACTGCTGTATTAAGAAGATCAAAAGGTACCGGCTCTGGAAAAGCATCCCTCACCACCTCTCTTGTGGTTCACGATCTTTCCATTGATCCCGTACGCCATAAGGTCTCTATAAAGAATAAACCCATTGAACTCACCCTTACAGAGTATAAAATACTTTTTTTTCTTGCACAGCATCCAGGGTGGGTATTTACCCGTTACCAGATTGTGGAAGCATCTCGTGGTGAAGGGTACATTGTTACGGAGCGTTCGGTGGATGTCCTCATCTTCGGACTTAGAAAAAAATTAGGGGAGTATGAGGATTATATAGAAACCGTACGCGGAATCGGATACAGATTCAGGGAGTAATTGTGCCGGGGAAAAGACTTATCTGGCAGATATTCAAATATTTTCTCTTTATCATCATTCCCGCACTTTTTATTCTGGCATTATATACAACAAGCTCGTTTCAGGATTTCTACTACAGCCGTACAAAAGAGGAACTCGAACGCTTTGCCAGGACAATACATCAATCTGCCCTGGATACCGCAATTTCTTATATCCGGAATCCGGCAGGTAACACCTCATCGATCTGTAAGAAATACCTGGAAAGCAGTGACTTCCGGGTCACCATCATCCTCACGGACGGAAGAGTCATTTGCGATACCGTACAAAATCCGCTTGATATGGAAAATCACAGGGACAGACCGGAAATAAAAGATGCATTACAGGGGAAAACCGGCAGTAATATCCGTTACAGTAATACACTCCAGGAAACGCTGATGTATGCAGCAATCCCGTTAAAAAATGACAATGTAATAATCGGTGTTCTCCGGGCGGCCATACCGGTTGCATTATTGAATCAAACACTTCACACTCTCTGGATAAAGCTGTCCCTTGGGGGATTTCTCATTATCCTTCTTGCCGCAGTAATCGCTTTATGGGTTTCCGGGAAAATCAGCCTACCCCTGGAAAAGCTTAAAACAGGCGCGGAAGAATACAGTAAAGGGATGCTGGACCACAGGCTTGAATCATCCCCGGTCACGGAAATCAACAGCCTGGCAGAATCCATGAACAGGATGGCTTCCCTGCTCCAGGAACGGATAAACACCATTATAAGACAGCAGACACAGGAAAAAGTTATTCTCTCTGCAATGCTGGAAGGGATAATTGCCCTGGATCCGGGGAAAAAAATACTGGTAATAAATCAGGCAGCATGCAGGATACTCCATATTAAAGGGAATGATATAAAAGGGATGCGTATTGAAGAGGTTATCCGGGTAAATGCACTCCTCGATATTGTGAAAAAGGCTATGACAGCAGATGAAGTAATGGAAGAGGAATTAATGATATACGGGGAAAAAGAACAATTTCTCCAGGTTCATGGTGCTCCTTTAAAGGATACCAGGGGGGAAAGGTTCGGTACCCTTTTAGTCATACATGACATGACACGGCTGCATGCCCTGGAAAAAGTGAGAAAAGAGTTTGCCGTGAATGTATCCCATGAACTTAAAACTCCTCTTACCAGTATAAAAGGATTTGTGGAGACAATTCTTGGTGGGGCACTGGAAAATAAAGAAAAAACAGAACAATTTCTTTCGATTATAGCACGGGAAACGGACAGGATTATTGCGATTGTAGAGGATCTGCTAAGCCTTGCCCGGATTGAACGTGAAGAAGAATCAAAGGATACTGGTCTTCAAACAGGAAATGTTCGTGATATTCTTTTAAACGCTATTCGTTCCTGTGAACAGCATGCACTGGCCCGGAACATCCACCTGGAACTTGCATGCGACCCCCGGATAACCGGGTCTCTTCATGCACACCTTTTTGAACAGGCGGTGATAAATCTTATTGATAATGCAATTAAATACAGTAATCCAGGTGAGAAAATCCTTGTTTCCGGAAAGATTCAGGATAATGAAATCGAGATTGCGGTAAAAGATCCGGGATGCGGTATTCCGGAAGAGCATTTACCCCGGATTTTTGAACGCTTTTACCGGGTGGATAAGGCGCGGAGCAGGGAACTCGGGGGTACGGGACTGGGTCTTGCCATTGTCAAACATATTGTACTCATACATGGCGGCCGTGTTGATGTGAAGAGTACTGTTGGCAAGGGGAGTACCTTTTTTATTTATTTACCGGTAATATGAGTTAAAAGAAATCAAGCAAGGATAATCCCCGGCCAGTTATACCGGTTCCGGTGTGTTAATGAAACGTTTATTAACCGGACACTATATCCTTTTGCCTTGTCCAGGACTTAACAAACCTGATGAGTTGCTCCCTGTACTCATCTTCGATGTGCCAGAACTCGAGGCCGTTTATACACTCCCCATTGTCATCCTGCTGATGCCATTTTACCTTGCCATATGCTTTTATTTCTGTATTACACGGTAATGTAAAGTGAAGAAAGAGTATATCTCCCCTGGTAAATACGGTATTTGCCGCAATGCATATCCCATTTTCACTTACATTACTGATAGGAGCCCTGGTGACCAACGAATTATTCACCAGGACATCAATATCTGCCCTTTTATACTGTCTGCGATCTGTCATAAGGATTATCCCCTCTCCTGTGATTTGAAGATATTGTATATTCCTGCATCACAATACCTATGTGAAGATACTGATTATCCTCTCTTATCATCAATAAGGAAAAGTATGAAAGAAATATAGTGGGATTACTTAAGCGATTCATACTTTTACTGAACAGATTTCTTACTTTATTGAATTGACATCATTACAGGTATTTATTATGAGTTATACTCAAGATGAAAAATGAATACGATGTAATCACCATCGGCTCCGGTCCCAGCGGTTTAATCTGTGCGATTACTGCTGTCATGGGAATACCGATTCAGCAGACACCACTGTTTACCGGTCTAATCCTGGAAAAAAACGAGGTGGGTTCATTTGTGCGTTTTGGGAGACTCAGGATTACCCCGAAGTGGCATCTTATGGGAAATGATGTACTTAATTACCTTATGAAAGATGTACATGATGCCGGAATAGTGGTAAAGACAAAAGAAGAGGTTATACAGACAGACCTGAAACAGGCAGTGAAAATGGTGAAAACAGATAAAAATACTTATTATTGTAAAAAGCTTGCTGTCTGTACAGGCTTTTTTCCCTATGGCCACCTCGCAGGAAACTGGAAACATATCCGGGTAATGTTCAGCCCAATAGAAACAGAAGTGTATTATATACCAGAGGAGACAGGCTACAGTGTTGCTGTCATGGGTGGGAAGCACGGAACGGTAGATACTGCGGTGAAATTAAAAGCTCTTCGTCCGGATCTGGATATCTCGGTCATTATTACCGATCCGGGGAAAGAAGTATTACCGATTAAAGAACACGGCTTTTTAAAAGGGAAGCTGTTCAGGGGAACAGTGAAAGTGAAAAAAGAAAAGAATAATACAATTATGCTGGACATCTTCAAACAGGATAAAAAGGGGAAAGAAAGAAAATGCGGTGAATGGGCGGGGAGATATATCTTGGTAAATTATGATTCATATATACACCATACACAGACCACTTCTTTTTTAAATGATCCCGGCATCACCCTGCACAACGGATATATCAAAGTGGATATCCAGGGTAATACCGGAGTACCGGGAGTTGTTGCCGCAGGAAATATTGCCACCCCGGTTTCCGGGGTTGTCACCGCACTTTCCACAGGCTTTACCGCGGGGTTGAATCTTAACCAGCAGCTGCACCAGGAACTTCATAATAAAAAACCACTCCATTTCCCCTGGCTTTCCATGGATGACCCTGACGATCATCCATTGTTCTCATAATAAAAACAACATATCAATAGATACTCATCTCTTTCAGCCAATCCGCTATTTGTGGTATAACCGTGTCAGGATCATTTTCACCCGTGGATACATCAATAACAAAATCAAATACCTTGTTTTCATCAAAAGGGACAAATACAATATCGTTCCATTTTAAAAACGTAATGGCAGCAGCAAGTCCTGTCCGCTTATTCCCGTCATTAAAAACATGATTTTTAATGATATAAAACATATATGCTGCGGCCCGGTGGTAAATATCAGGATAGATGGATTTCCCGAAAACAGTATTTGTATAGATTCTGTCCACAAACGAGAGGGACTGGCCGGATCTGATATTATTTCCGGGAAAACCGCTCCCTCCTGAATAGATGGTGACAAGCCTGTTAATGACAATAAGCATATGCTTATTCACATATTTCACTGTTCTTCCCTCCTGAAACGGCTACTCTGCCAGACGAATATACAGATTAAGATATTCCTTTATGTGATTCTCTGCGATTTTTAAGGCAATTATCTCTCCCTTATCCAGCCAGATACCCCGGCATTCCGGGCATACATCGATTATTTCACCGGCAATCTCCTTTGCGCATAGTTCAACGTTACATTCCGGGCAAAGAAGAATCCTCTCTTTCTCATACCTGGAAACCGTATCAATCTCTTCTTCCGAAAGCTCGATATCCTTGAAGATATCCACAATCTGGACAATAGTCTCGAGTTCCCCATGGTCGAAAAATACACCCCCACAGGTTGGACACATATCAACCGTCTGTTTATGGTACTGCATTTCTTTCAATTCCATATTGCATGATGGACATTTTCTCATATCTTTTCACCTTGCCTGTTGTCTACCGGTATTTTCATTATCAAAAGGAAACCACCTCCTTTGAAGGTGGTCCATTTCCTCCTCATTATATTTATTTAAAGGCTATGCCTTTTATATTCTTTTGATTTAGAAAAAGCCACTTGCTCCGCAG
>JAFGQK010000106.1 GCA_016935735.1 Spirochaetales bacterium
TCCGCCAACACACAAATGTTATTTTATCGCCTAACTCATCACAGAAATCTTTACCCCATCCACCACGATCAAATACCAGTATCAAATCATTGCGCTTTTTATCTCGAGTTATTTCTGTGATGTTTTTGGCAATTTCTATCAAATATTCACGAAAATCTTTGTATCCATCACTTAAAATATAAAAAAATGGCCTTCCTTCATGATTATTGATAAAATATCCAACTCTTCCTTTCTGGGCAAATCGCCTGATGAGGTTATAGCCTTTGAATGTTTCATACTTACCATGATAAGGCATAAAATGACCATCAATATATAACTCGTGACATGCTGTATGTTCTTTATAATAATTCTTTGCGAGCATATATTCAATTTCATTTATATCGATTCCTTCTATTATTTTAGGAATATATGAACGATAACTTCTTAAAGACGGGAGTCCATTATTTCCAAAAATCATTTCAAATTGTTTATTTTGATACATCTTAATATTTTCTTCCACCTTTATCTTGTCTGATGCAAGAAGAAAGAGCAATCCGTATATATATTCCATGACGCTGTATTGAGCATTTCTAAATAAGTGCTGTACAGAAGAAAATAATTTTTCAATCCCAGGTCGGATTAAATATGGATAAATAAAAAATAATCCGGCATGTGAACAAATATGTTCGTTTGTGTCTATAAGTGAATCGGTTTTTTTTATTTTTCTATTATTCCGTTTGATGGATATATCTATCCCATTCTTTACAAGTACATTCGATACACTTCGCCAATGTATTTTGATCTTGAAATACTCTTCTACTTTTTCACAGATGGTCTTCTTATAGTTCCTGCAAAAATTCAAATCCTTAAATTTGGCAATTATATAGGCCTCGATTTCATCAGTAATCTTTTTCGGCCCTTTCTTGAAATTCATGAGTTCATTAATTCCATATTCTTCATAAATCGAGTACCATTTTGTAATAGTTTGACGAGCAATTTCAAATGTATTTGACAACCAATTAACTGATACGTTGATTTTAAGAAAATAAATAATTGCCTGTTTTATTTCTTTTGAATCATTTAGATTCACACACATCATCAATTCGCCGCCATAATAGATTTTCATCTCGTGATCTTCACGAATAAATGAATAAAAAGTATTATCATCAAATTCTTTTTGTAATATTATTTCCATGATGAGAATATAGTATAAATTAATTTTTTTGTAAAGCTATTTTGTTAACTTTTTTTAATTTGCACGAGGTCTGAACTTAGGAAATATCTGTGGTTTCATCTCTTTATTGTGGAAAATCGAAATTCCTGGACAATTAATTAAAAATTCAGCTGTTACAACGATATATGTGGGTGCACGATAAAATTCAATGCTGGTTTTAACAGTACATTCTTTAATCCTCTCTTGACATTATTCCCAAAATACATGAAAAATTGAAAGAAACTTTTCCAGGTAAAGAGGGTATCCGGTGCTGGAGATAAAAGATTTAAGAAAACGATTCGGTGGGCTTAAAGCAGTATGGGATTGTAGTTTAAGAGTGGAAAAAGGTTCGATTACCGGTCTAATAGGTCCGAATGGTGCGGGGAAAACCACGCTGTTTAATCTTATTACCGGTTTTTACAAACCGGATAGCGGGGAAATCATCTTTAAAGGGGAATCTATTCACGGGATGCTTCCCCATAACATATTTAAAAAGGGTATATTCAGGACTTTCCAGATTACCAGGGAATTCAATAAACTTACCGTACTGGAAAACCTCATGATTGTACAGCATCCCCAGACAGGGGAAAATATCTGGAACACCTGGTTTTTGTTTCATAAAGTGAAAAAAGAAGAAATGGTAATAAGGAAGAAAGCCCTGGAAGTTCTCGAGTTTGTCGAACTTATCGATCACAGGAAAGAGTATGCAGGGGCTCTTTCCGGGGGGCAGAAAAAGCTTCTTGAACTGGCAAAAAGTATGATGGCTGAACCCGAGATGGTTCTTCTGGATGAACCTGGTGCAGGGGTGAATCCGACACTCATGAACAAGCTCATAGAAAAGATCAGGGCACTTTCAAAAGAAAAGGGAATGACTTTTTTTCTTATAGAGCATGATATGGATCTGGTCATGAATCTGTGCAATCCTGTTATTGTGATGAGCGAGGGGCGGAAATTAACAGAGGGTTCCCCGGATTATATAAGAAGTCATGAAGGTGTTCTGGAAGCATATTTAGGCGGACAGTATGGTATTGATCCCCAATAGAGTCCTGTAAGGCATAGAGAAGTGGATAACCGGAATATCATTCTTAAAGCAGAAAATATAACAGTTGGCTATGGAGAAAAGGATATTCTTCATGGTGCCAGTATGGAAGTCCGGAAAAATGAAATCGTGGCAATTATCGGACCAAATGGAGCAGGGAAGTCCACACTTTTAAAGACAATCTTTGGCCTGCTTAAACCTTCCCGGGGTACCATATTCCTTGAACATGAGAATATAACAGGGTTAAGTCCCGATGCCATCGCCAGGAAAGGAATCAGTTATGTTCCCCAGGTGGATAATATATTTCCTTCTCTTACGGTAAAAGAAAACCTGGAAATGGGAGGATTTATCAGAAAAGAACAGACAGCGGAACGGATTTCGGAGATTTTCCGGCTGTTTCCCGTTCTCGAAGAAAAGAAACACCAGAGGGCAAAAGAATTATCCGGAGGACAGAGGCAGATGGTTGCCATGGGAAGGGCGCTTATGCTGGACCCGGATATTCTTATGCTGGATGAACCTTCAGCAGGACTCGCTCCAAAATTTGTTTCAATGATTTTTGAAAAAATTTGCGAAATAAATGCAAAAGGTGTTTCCATTATTCTCGTGGAACAGAATGCACGGGAGGCGCTAACCATGGCTCATACCGGTTATATTTTTGTGACAGGAAAGAATGTACTGCATGGTATTGGAAAAGAACTCCTCGAAAACCCGGAAATAGGACAGCTTTATCTAGGAGGTTAATGGGTGTTAGAGGTCATATTCTATGGAATAATATACGGGAGTATCATATCCCTTGGGGCAATCGGGTTAACGCTGGTTTTCGGGATATTGAGGTTTGCCAATTTTTTCCATGGTGATCTTATGGCTGGCGGTGCTTATATTGCTTTTTTTCTTATTACCGGTCCCCTGGCATGGATTGGTCTTCCGGGAGAGCCATTCGGTACTACCTCATTCAGTATACGGATGATTATTGCTTTCCCAGTTGCCCTTATTCTAGTTGCCGGGCTTTCCGTTCTTATCGACCGGATTGTCTATAAACGGCTTCGCCAAAAAGGGACAAGTTCAATACTCAAGGCAATTGCAGCACTGGGGATTTCCTTTATTATCAGAATGCTCATTTATATTATATGGGGACCGGATCAGATAAAGTATTTTGCCGGTGCACGGCGTATTGCGATCCATCTTCCTTTTCAGATCAAAGTCCGGCCGGATGAATTAATCATCATCATTATTGTGACTGTTCTGGTAACATCACTTCATTTATTCTTGCGATATTCCAGGATGGGCAAGGCGATGAGGGCTACTGCAGATAATATGGATCTTGCCCGGATTTCCGGGATAAACACGGAACGGATTATTATCTGGACATGGGGAATCGGGGGTGCCCTGGCAGCAGCTGCCGGAATTCTTTACGGGATTAATGTTGCCTTAAACCCCGAAATGGGATGGAGTTTTCTTCTTCCCCTATTTGCTGCAACTATTTTAGGGAGTATCGGGAATATGTACGGTGCGCTTGCAGGGGGGCTCATTATCGGTATTGCCCAGCAGGTTTCCACACTCTTTTTAAAACCGACATATAAGCCCGCAGTTGCCTTTGTCATTCTTATCCTGATTCTGCTTTTCAGACCCCAGGGAATTTTCGGGGGGAAACAATCATGATTGATTTGCAGGGATTACTTTCCTACTTTACCCATTTTGCCATTATGGCAGGCATTTATTCAATTTTCTGTCTTGGATTGAATATCCACTGGGGCTATACAGGATTGTTCAATATCGGTATTGCCGGCTTTTTCTGCATCGGTGCCTACACCTCTGCCCTGATAACAATTCCCCCGCCTACCGGGGTATATGCCAATTATGTCACCCAGGTCTTTGCATTGAATCTCCCCTTTCCTTTCGGTGTTCTTGGTGCAGCCCTGGTGTGCGGTATTATCGCATTCCTTATCGGGATCCCGACCTTAAGGCTTCGCGAGGATTACCTTGCCATTGCAACTATAGGGATTGCCGAGACAATCCGGCTCATCTTTCATAATGAATCCTGGATAGCCAATGGTGTCCGGGGTATTTCCGGGATTCCGCAGCCGTTGAGCAGCCTGGTGGACCCGCGGAATTACAATTTCATTTATCTAGGGATTGTCATCCTTATCATGATAACGGTGTATATTCTTATCGAGCGCGGGATACGGTCCCCATGGGGCAGGGTGCTGCGCGCTATCCGGGAGGACGAGGAATCCGCTTCCATGCTCGGGAAAAATATTTTCGCTTTTAAAATGCAGTCCCTTATCTTTGGCGCCATTGTAATGGGTATCGGCGGGGCTCTTTTTGCACATTATAACAAATCCATTGCACCGGATACATTTACCCCGCTTTACGGCACCTTTATTATCTGGGTGATGCTCATCGTCGGCGGGAGCGGGAACAGCAAAGGAGCGATCCTGGGCGGGTTTGTTATTTACGGCTTATGGGTATTACCGGAATTCATTACCCGGTATCTTCCCGTGGCACTCCAATCCAGGGCACCGTATATCAGGTTCCTTATCATCGGGATTGTCCTGGAGTTGATATTACGCTACAGGCCCCGGGGGCTGATGGGGGAGGAGAAGCATGTCTCGAGGTTGCTGAAGTGAGAAGGGGAGGGGAGAAATTTAACGTTTTGTAAAGAGATTATACTAATATTATGCAGCGGGCAAAAACGCCGAAAACTCTGATTTTGTTAAAAACATACTGATTTCCTATCATTATTTAATAACAATTCATATTAAAATACTAAAAAAACTGGGCGCCTGATACCCTGTGGTATGAAGATGATGCTATTGCAGCCGGGGAAACCTTGTATTACCGGGTATGTGCTTTTAATGAAACCGGGGACTCGGCATACACGGATATTATCCAGGTGGATATCTCTCTTCCCACCCCGGAACCGACAGAAGAGCCAACTCCAACTGTAGAGCCGACACCGGATCCCACATCTGAACCTACCCCGGAACCGACAGAAGAGCCAACTCCAGAACCAACCCCGGAATTAACTCAAGAGCCAACCCCAACGCCTGCGCCCCAATACGGAGACGTAAACAGGGATGGGGCAGTGGATATTGTTGATGCACTTCTCACTGCGCGGTATTACCTCGGGCTGTCTCCTGAAATTTTTTTTGCCGAAGATGCCGATGTTAATGAAGATGGTTCAATTGATATTGTTGATGCATTACTCATTGCGCAATATTATGTTGGTATTCTTCCTTCTTTACCAGTTGCACTGACCTTGCCCCCGACATCGATACCAACCCCAACCCCGACACCAACACCGGATGTTTCGGAAATCAGTTTAAAAGTGCAATATAAGTGCGATGAGGTAAATAGTCATCCGGATTTGATAAAACCTCAATTCAATATCGTGAATACAGGAACAGTTTCTGTTCCCTTTGATACATTATCACTTCGTTATTATTATTCCAAGGATGAATTGGATGTGCAGGAAACATGTCAAATCACTTTTGCCTTAATTGGTTCGTATAATATCCAGACTTTGTTACAGGAAGGCTATGTTGAACTTAAATTCTTAACCGATGTGCTTTTTCTGGCGGAAACGGAAATGGGTGAAATACATATTCAGATTAATAAAAACACCTGGTCATTGTACAACCAGGAAAATGACTATTCGTTTGACCCAACTAAAACAACACTTACAGACTGGGACCATGTAACACTTTACTACAACGGTGAACTTGTCTATGGCACCGAACCGGTCGAGTTTACAGAAATCTTCCCCGGTCTTGCCTTTCATGATAATTCCGGTTATCCAGACCACTGGCTATCCAACACCGGAGATACCCTTACCCTTACTTCTATTACAGTAAAAGGTAAAGATGACCAGGATGCCGGTGTTATCCTTACAGCACCATTTAACAACATCATCATCCGGCCTCCCCTTGATCCGGAATGGCAGACTAATGATGAAGGCAGCAATAACATTCACAGGAACAAGGGAACTTGCCGGTATGAGTTTTATGTGGTATACTCAGGTGGTGATGAGAAAATTCTTGCGACATTTTACAAGGATAATACCGTGTCTGAACAGTATTTCCGGATAAACTATACGGATACATACTTTTATGATGTTTCCGATGCACCATTTACCGGTATGGCAAGGCATGTGAGCGGCTATTATTTAAAGACAAGGGAATCGGGGGAAAACCCGGGCAGGTTGTATTTCCGGGATGAAAGCAGACCCAGCGGCCAGCAAGAGACGGAGGATTTCAGGATACGGGTGGTTGAAGATGGAGTATATTCGATAAGGCCGGGGGATGATATGCAACTGCGTTTTGGTGTGTCCGGTTTCCCGCAGTATGATACAGAAGTGAGTGCAGGGGATTTTATTGCGGTGTATGATCACAAGCTCTTATGGAGGGCGAATCTGTATGTGGATGAAGGGGAGAATGATTGGAATAATGTGAATCGCTGGACATATGCCCAGGGGAATGAGTGGGATAAAGACTGGCTCGATCATGATGATGATGGAGTTATCAACGAAGCCGGGCCGTATAACGGAGGGCAGATAGATATCGCTGCCTGGACAAGATTCGATGATCATACGGGACCCAATGCTGCACTTACTGAATTGGATAATGGTGAAGTTTATGGTGCAGTAGCTTACAGTTGGGCTGGAACAGATAATCCTTTCGATTTTAACGCAGATATGGAAGACCAGAAACTAGCGATCAGGGCATGGTATTCAAGTATAAATCCATATTGGGATCAAAATGTAAACCCACATCCGGAATGGGCAAATTATAATGATACAATTTCACCTGACGGATTATGGTCAGGATATATATTCGGTATGAACGGCAATGATGATTCACAACCAGGAGTATTGACATTCAATACACCAACCAGGTATCCGTATACACCAGGGTATAGAACGAAAAGGCAATTTATCGATGAAGCTGATACTGCTATTGATACGACATACTCCGCAGGTCTTGATTGTACAGGATTCATTCATAAATCAGCAAGTTACCAGGGTAATACATACACACTGTCAAATTTAAGTGATACACGAGTAATATGGGGAGGCACGGCACAAAGCCAAGCTGGGGGGACTATTTATTCGGATTACTGCTGGCCTGTGTATGATCAAGCTGAGGGTGTAGGTAATAGGAATCTAATTATACCTGGAGATATTGTTTCTCTTCCTGATTATCATCATGGAGCAATAATATCAAAAATAATTTTTAATAATAATACCAGAATTATACAAGCTATAAATGTAAAATTAATTGAGTCTGCTTATGCAGACGGTCGTTATATGGTTGTTAATCATCAAGATTGGGATACACATTATGAAAGTACAGGTCGTTTAGGAAGATTAATAACAAATCAGTAATTTAAGGAAATAATTATGAAAAAACTTATATATATATTAATTCTATTATTTGTATTCTTTCAAATGTATAGTAATGAAATAAAAAACTATGAATGTTTATTTTTAAAGACTATTTCTATTGGGAAGGAAGAAGGTAATATAGGTTTTTTAGAAAAAATAGTTAGTGGAATGCCGCGTAGTGCAAGAGCTATCTCAATAAGCAAAGAAGGTAATATTTATATTCCTGACTTCGCAAATATCAGAATAAA
>JAFGQK010000107.1 GCA_016935735.1 Spirochaetales bacterium
AAAGAAAAATTGGCCCGATGTGTATCTGCTTATTCCAGCATGTTAGGAATAGGCTGATTTCTACTTCAATTTAGTTTAAGCTTACAAAAGATTATCGACTTAACGAAAAAAGAAAAAGATATTGAATTAATCAAAGTCGGGGTAAAAGACATACTTATAGGTAAACGGTTAATAGGTACATCAGAAAGCTTTTCCATTCAACGGAATTCGATGGAATTAATTATTCTTGTGGATTATGATGATACAATAAAAATAAAAGTAAAACCGCCTTCTTCAAAATAACAGTCATCTGACCGGTTTTACTTAAAATACCCTGACCACTGGTGTCACATCTTGAAAAAAGATCAAAAATCCGGTACAATCATTTCTGTATACGAATGAAGCAGCACCTTTCACTTGCACTATTCCATCCCCTTATTGCCCGGTGGTTTGAAGAAAAGTTTACAACACCCACCGATATCCAGGAAAAGGCCTGGCCAGTGATCGCCCGGGGAGATCATGTACTTGTTACCGCACCGACAGGAAGCGGGAAAACATTAACTGCATTTCTCTGGGCTTTGAACAGCCTTATTTCCGGCCGGTGGACAGGGGAGAATGTCCATGTACTTTATATCTCGCCCCTCCGTGCATTGAATGTCGATGTACAGCGGAATCTTACCGCCCCGCTTGCTGAAATCGAAAGGGTGTTCAGGGAAAGGGGGGAGTACTTTCCCCGGATAAGGGTGCTTACCAGGAGCGGTGATACCCCGCAATCCGACAGGAGGCGTATGATTACCCATCCCCCGGAGATACTCATTACGACACCGGAGAGTCTTAATCTCATGATTTCTTCACCCAGGGCCCGGGGGCTTTTCACTTCGATTAAAACAGTCATTATGGATGAGATTCACTCCATTGCCCGGGCAAAACGGGGTACCCACATGATTACCGCTGTGGACAGGCTCGTGAGACTGGGCGGCGAGTTCCAGCGGGTCGCCATTTCTGCAACAGTAAAACCCCTTGAAGTTATCGCAGATTTTGTGGCCGGTTACAGAATGGCCGGACACGGCAATATGGTGAATTATATAAAAAGACAGGTAACACTATTGCAGTCGGAAAAGGTCAAACCGGTCTCGATCGATGTCGAATTCCCGGAAAACGCCCGTACATCCATTGTGGATGCGACGTGGTGGCCTGTTTTGGTAAAGTCATTCAAACAGAAAATCGCCCGGAACAGAGCTACCCTGCTTTTTACCAACACGCGAAAGCTTTCGGAAAAGGTTACCAGCTTGATTAATGAAGACGAACCCGAACTGATTGCCTATGCGCATCACGGGTCTCTTTCAAAGGAAATAAGGACCCTGGTGGAGCAGAAACTCAAAAAAGGGGAACTCAAAGCCATTGTTGCCACCAGTTCCCTTGAACTCGGCATTGATATCGGGAACCTTGATGAGGTGATCTGCATCGAATCGCCGCCAGCCGTTTCTTCCGGCCTCCAGCGGATCGGGAGAGCGGGACACCGTGTGGACGAGGAAATCCGGGGAATTATTTTCCCGACCCATGGCAGGGATTTTCTCCTTTCCGCAGTGGTGGCACGGTGTATTGCAGAAAAGGATATAGAGGATACCGTACCAGTGATCTGTCCCCTCGATGTCCTTGCACAGCTGATAATTTCCATGACCTGTATGGAAAAATGGAATCCCACTGAACTTTTTGAGTTCTTAAGAACAAGCTATCCGTATCATACCCTTACCAGAAGACAGTTCGATATAACGGTCACCATGCTCACGGGAAAATATTCGGAATCAAGAATCCGCGAACTCAAACCCCGGATCGAGTTTGACCGTATTGAAAATACCCTGAAAGGCAAAAAGGAATCTTTAAGCCTGCTTTACCTGTCCGGCGGGACGATCCCTGACAGGGGATACTTTGACCTGAAGGTAAGCGGGTCCGATACAAGGATCGGGAACCTGGACGAAGAGTTTGTCTGGGAACGGCGGGTAGGTCACGTGTTCAGCCTTGGAACCCAGGCCTGGAAAATCGTTTCCATCGATCATCAGAAGGTGGAGGTAATCCCCTGGGACAACAGGACAAACGCGATCCCGTTCTGGAAAGCAGACAGGCGTTCTGCGGATTTTCACTTGATGGATAAAACCGGGCTTTTCCTGGAAAAATGGTATAATGATCTTGAGAATCCTGAACTTCTTCATATTCTGAAAAAAGAGTATTGCATGAAGCAGCCGGCAGCAGAAGAACTTGTCTCTTTTTTAAAACTCCAGAAAGAGATATCCGGGGCAGATCTTCCCCACAGGCATCATATCCTTATTGAACATGTTGATGAAGGGACGGAAAATACAGAGGTAAACCGGATTATCATTCATACATTATGGGGCGGAAAACTCAACTACCCGTATTCACTTGCCATATCATCTGCATGGGAGGACCGGTACCACTATCCCCTGGAGGTTTTTTCAGATGATTTCTGTATCATGATTCTGCTTCCTCATGAGTTTGATTCCAGAACTTTGCTGGAGCTTGTTCATCCGGATTCCATAGAATCACACTTAAGAAAAAAACTCGAAACTACCGGGTTCTTTGGGGCCCTGTTCAGGGAAAATGCGGGCAGGGCCCTTCTCCTGCCTAAAATGAACTTCGGGAAACGGCTCCCCCTGTGGCTTACCCGGCTGCGGGCAAAAAAGCTTTATGATGCGGTCTTGAGATATACCGATTTCCCGATACTTCTTGAAACCTGGCGGAGTTGCATGATAGATGAGTTCAACCTGTCACAGTTAAAAAAACTTCTTGCAGAACTCGATAACAATGAGATCCGGATTACCGAGGCGCATACCAGCCAGGTATCTCCTTTTGCATCCGGACTTGTGTGGCGCCAGATGGACAAACATATGTATGAGGATGATGCACCTTCCTCCGGCAGGATTTCCCGGCTTGCGGACGATATCCTGAAAGAAGTGATTGCAGAAAGCAGGCTCCGTCCGCAGATAAAAAAATATGTTATTGCCGATTTTGAAAAGAAAATCCAGCGGAGGGAACCAGGGTATGCACCGGGTACAACGGAAGATCTTCTTGAATGGATAAAGGAAAGGATCATACTTCCTCTAGATGAATGGCAGGAGCTTCTCTCGGGTTATGAAGGTTCTTCCGGTCCCGGGGAGAAACCGGACTGGGAAATACTTTCTGCAAAGGCGGTAAAAATAAGGCTGCCCGGTTCTTCATCGGAAGTTATTACTGCAATAGAAACCCTTCCCCGCCTTTCCGCCGTACTCTCCCTGGGGTTAAGCGACATATCCATACAGCCACCGGGGGAAGAATCGATAAAAGAGAAAGCACTCATCTCACAACTGGAAAACCGTATAAAGAGGTTTTGCAGGGAATATACGGACAGCCAGACCGATATACTTCTGTTTGACGATTTATTTGCCGAATGGTGCAGGTTCTACGGCCCGCTTTCCTTTCACTTTATTGAACAGGTCTTTGGTATTGAACAGGCAAAAATCAGGCAGGTATGTACCCGGCTTGCAGAACGGGGTGATATTATTATTGACGAGGTGACAGAAGGGGCTTCTGTTACAGAAATATGTGATGCAGAAAACTTTGAACGGCTCTTAAGGCTTGCGAGGAAAAAAGCCAGGCCTGTTTTTAAACCACTCCCGCTTTTCCATCTCCCGCTTTTTCTTGCTGCATGGCAGGGGATTACATCCCCCGGAATCGGGATAGAATCAGTAAAAAAGGTACTGGAACAGAACTTCGGGTACACAGCACAGTCCGGACTCTGGGAAAATGAATTCTTTCCGTTACGGGTAAAGGATTATTCCCCTTCATTTCTTGATACACTCCTTACACAGACAAATCTTCTATGGTTCGGTTGTAAAAAGACTTACCTTGGTTTTTCCCTGCTGGAAGACTCGGACCTTTTTTTTGAACATGCGGAAGAGAACAAGGAAAGAAAATCGGATAATTTTTTTCCTTCTGTTTCTGACACCTCTCCTGCCGATATGAAAGCAGGAAAATACAGCTTCTGGGAAATTCTGGACCATACCCGGATGACAACCAGCGAGCTAACCCAGGCAATCTGGGAAGCTGTGTGGCAGGGGGAAATTTCAAATGAATCGTACGATGTTATCCGCAGGGGAATCAGGGTAAGATTCAGACCCGGATCCACAGTACCGGACTATTCCCGGAATCCGAACATCCGCAGGTCCAGACGGGTAGGGTATGACAGGTGGAAAACATCACGACCGAGCCAGGGGGCATGGTTCAGACTCCCGGTTTTTTCATATACAGATGACCGTCTTTTATACGAGGAAATAAAAAAAGAAAGGGTACGGCAGCTTTTTTTACGTTATGGTATTCTTTTTCGCGATATCCTTGCTCATGAACTTCCTTCTCTGCAATGGAGGGAATTGTTCAGGACGCTATACCTTATGGAACTGTCCGGCGAGGTTACAAGCGGGTATTTTTTTGAAGGCATCCGGGGACCGCAGTTTATATCAAAAGATGCATACCGGCAGCTCTGCTCCGGGCTTGATGAAAGCCAGATATTCTGGATAAACAGCACTGACCCTGTTTACCCGTATGATGCATTAAAAACATATGACCGCTCTCTTCCTTACCGGCATCCGTCCACCCATATCGTGTTTCACGGTTCAATACCGGTACTTATTTCAAGGAAAAAGTGCAAAGAAATTGAGCTCCGGGTAGGGCCGGATAATCCGGATATCCGGCTTTATGCCGGTTTTTTCCATTTTCTTACAAACAGAAAGACAAATCCATACAACGCTGTGCGGATAGAGAGAATCAATGACCTGCCGGTCTCAAAAAGCCCGTATTGCGATCCCCTTATAAAAGCCGGTTTTCAAAAAGACTATAACAGGCTTATTCTTCGCGGGGGATATTGAATAATCTTTTTCTAAATGCTTTTTCCTGGATAGACTGGTGAATTTTATTTAACCATAGCAGGTAACAGAGGTAACGGAGAGAGAGAAAAAAAGATCCTCCTTCTTAAATAATTTGCAAAGCTATGATTCCTGCTGTGATCTGAGTAACTTCGTAAACGCATCCGCTGAAACGGGCTTACTGAATAAATATCCCTGTACCTCGTTGCATTTTATCATCTTGTTGGTAGGGTATTCGATGGATTTGAGAAAATTCAACTGTTCAATATTTTCAACACCCTCTGCAATTACCTTAATTTTCAGACTGTGTGCCATTGAAATAATCGCTTTTACAATTGCTGCATCAAACGGATCATTTACTATATGCTGGATAAAAAACCGGTCAATCTTCAACGCCTGAACCGGGAGTACTTTCAACCAGTTAAGGGAAGAATATCCGGAACCAAAATCGTCTAAAAAGATCTGAATTCCATAATTATGAAGACGCTTGATAATCTGGATTGAGTTCTCAATATTCTGCATTGCAGAACTTTCAGTGATTTCCAGAATGAGATCTTCCGGTGATAATCCGCATACCTGTACAATTTCAATAATTTTATTCACCAGGTGAGTGTCATAGAGTTGCCGTGTTGAAATATTAACAGAAACAGGAATACCGCTTCCCCCTTCTTCCTTCCATGCTTTACATTGTGTGCAGGATGTACGAAGAACCCATTCGCCGATTGGTATGATCAAACCAGTTACTTCTGCTATTGGGATAAAATGAAGTGGTTTAACAAGACCAAGCTTTGGATGCTTCCAGCGGATAAGAGCTTCCGCGGAAATTATTTTACCTGAATCGATTTCAACAAGGGGTTGGTAGTAAAGAATAAACTCATTCTTTTCTATAGCGTTAATCAGATTGTTCTTGATAATGAGGGTTTCTTCAGATATTTTACTCATATCGGATTTAAAGAAACAAAACACATTCCCACCAAGTTTTTTTGCGGAATACATTGCAATATCAGCATTCTTTAAAAGTATTTCTATATTGTTCCCGTCATTCGGATAACAGCTCACACCTATGCTGGTGGTGATATGAATTTTTTCGTCATTGATCAGTATAGGCCGCTCAAATACCTTTAATATCCTGTTTGCAATGACAACTATGTCATTATTATCTTTCATTTCAGCAACAGCCAATACAAATTCGTCTCCGCCCATACGGGCCACCGTATCATATTTACGCAGGCAATTTTTGAGTCTGGAAGCAATTTCCTGTAAAAGACAATCACCAGCCTGGTGACCCAGGGTATCATTTATCTCCTTAAAACGATCCAGATCGAGTAACAGTATAGCAATAAAATAGTCAAATCGATTTGCCCGTGAAATGGCCTGGGAAACATGGTCGTTAAGAAGATTCCGGTTGGGAAGACCGGTAAGAATATCATGAGAAGCAAGGTACCGGAGGCTTTTTTCAGTTTCTTTCTGTAATGAAATATCACGAAGAATAATGACTGTCCCTGAAATTCCGCTTTTTGCATCAAAAACAGGGGCAGCTGAAAGGCTTAATGGCACACTTTTTTCCTCGTTTAATTGGTAATTGATCTCAAAGTTCGAGATTGGGGTATCGATAATAAATTCTCCCGGGAATCGTTTTCCAAAAATATTCTCGACAGGTAACAGATCAGCGATACCTGTGCCCGGAATCTGTTTCATGTCATCTGTCACTTCTTTATTAATAAAAAGATTTATAAAAGCCAGGTTAACCTTGATTATTTTGCCCCCGGTATCGATAACAGCAAAACAATCAGTCATGCTTCCGATAACACTTTCAATAAAGCTATTGGAATTTTCCAAATTCATCCTGGCTTCGTCCAGTTCATCATATGCCTTTTCCAGTTCCTTTTTCCTCATATCCAGATCTTCCATTATATTCAGCGAAGCAAGATGCATCTTCTCCAGTGTCGAAGTTCTTTTCGCCACCATCCTCTCGAGTTCTGCTTGTGCATCCTCCAGGGTTTTTCTCCTGGCTTTTTCTGCCGCGATATATAACTCCCTTTCTCTCTGTTGCAGGCTTAACATCTCCCTCATATCCCGGCCAATACCGACTATTCCTATTGCCTTTCCTTTCCTGTCCTGTACCACTGATCCGGAAAAACTTATGGGAATGTGTTTATTATTTTTTGTCCGGTAACTCATACTATAATCTTTTACCATTCCTTCATTCAATAACTTCTCGAATTCTGCACCCCCGAATAGCGAGGATTCCCGGGTAAAAAGTACTTCCACCGGTTTCCCGATCAGTTCTTCCCTGGTATATCCTGTCAATGTACATACGGCATTGTTAATGTCAACAATTGATGTGTCCGGCAGAATAAGGAATAAGGTATCGGGCATTGTTGAAATGATCTCAGAGGAGACAAGAGCCACGGTGATTGTCATTAATCTATATTTTGTTATAACGTATACGATACCTATAGCCCAGACCAGGGTAATAATGCTTGCCAGGGAGGGGATAGAATACCCTAATCGCGGCAGTAACACATCTGTTACTGAACCACATACAAAGGAGATGAGAGAGGTGATAAAAATAATCCTTGCCTGTTTTTTTTCATCTGGTTTTTTCACCTTTTTCCAGAAGTCAAGAATGAAAGAGAGAGAGAGCACCATGAATAAGATATAATAGATGTAAAAAAGATATGGCCAGAAAGTGGGTGCCCATACATCCGCCCAGCCGCCGGTTATTTTCTGATAACGTGATATAAGATTCCCATTCCACTGCTGGTAGATAAGAATAGACGGGATAAAAAGAAGCAATGGATAGAAAAACCATTTTTTCTGTATTTTTTCTCTCTTTGTAAGGACGAGGGTAAACCACAGGGCAAAACCTGGAAAACTGCACCAGCCAAAAGAAGATATGTTATCCCAGAACATGGCTTCATTATGCAAAGAAGTGTTATTTTTTAATATATAAGCAAAAGCCCATATACCAAAGGAAGAAATAAGTAACGTGCATATTCTATTGAGTTTTGCTTTCGGATTTCTGGTAAGGACAAAAATAATAAGCCATAAATAGATAATAAATGCAAAAAAATATGCGAATGGCAGGAAATTCATAATTCTTCCTTTATACTCTCCGGTAATTTATACTTTTTTGGTTTCCCGAGTTCTTCAAGGAGAGTATTATTTTCGGCCTTTAACTTAATCATCTCTAATTCACGGCCAACAGTTATCTTCTGAAACCGTTCCAGTATTTTAGTTTTTTCAGAAAGTACATTATAACTTTTTTTCAACTCTGCCGTACGCTCCTCAACCATTTTTTCCAGTCCGGTCCTGGCTTCCTCAAGGGCTTTTATTCTTGCCTTTTCTGCTGACACTTCGTTTTCTCTTTGCTGCATCCTCAACATTTCCCTCATATCACGGCCAATGCCGACAATTCCTATTACATTTCTTTCATTATCCCGTATCACAGAGCCGGAGAAACTGACAGGAATCCTTTTACCGCTTTTTGTCCGGTAATTCATGCTGTAGTCTCTAATGGTTCCTTTCTTCAGGAAATCTTCAAGTTCAGCCCCCTTAAACAATGGTGTTTCTTCTGAAAGGAGTACTTCTACAGGTTTGCCAATAAGTTCTTTCTTTGAGTATTCTGTCAATTCACAGGTAGCATTATTTATATCTACTATGATTGTGTCAGGGAGAATGAGAAACAATGTATCGGGCATTGTTGCAATAATTTCTGCAGAAGCGAAAGCCACGGTTACTGTCATCAATTTGTATTTTGTTATTGCATATACTATACCCCCGCCCCAGATAAGAAGGATAAAAGGAGTAAAGGATGGAATTGTATATCCTAATTCCGGAAGTAATGCATCGGTTATTGAGCCAGTAATAAGAGAAATGAGAGTTGTAATAAAGATGATTATTACTTGTTTCTTTTCATATGATATTTTTGTTTTCTTCCTGTAGCTAAGGATAATAAAGAGGAACAGGATTACAAACGAAATATAATAAGCATAAAAAAGATATTTCCAGAAAGTATCTGCCCATACACTTATCCACCCATATGGTGTTTTTAAATAATCCGATGTAAGATCCCCATTCCATTGCTTGTAGATGAAAACAAGCGGGATAGAAAAGATCAAAAGATAAATAAACCATTTTTTCAGTACTTTTTTTCTCCCGGTCAAAACCAGGGCAAACCATAAGCTTATACTCGGGAAACTGCACCAGCCCAGAGATCCTATGTTGTCTGAAAGCCTGGCTTCTACGAATGTAGAAGAACCGGCTATGAATATCTGTCCGGCTGCCCATAGTGCAAAAGTGAAAATAAGCAAAGCACATATTCTATTGAGTTTCGCTTTCGGATTTCTGAATAAAACAAAGAATGCAAGCCATAAATAAACAGTAAAAGTTAAAAAATATACCAATGATAATAATTTCATATTTGACCCTTTTCCAACATTGTTGAAGCCTGTTCAACCAGTTGAACCACGATTGTAATGTATAAGGTACCAATTATAGACTCCCATATATATAAATTATAGCTTTTGACAGAAACATCTTCAACACAATTGAAAGCCAATTGTTGTTTTTTAAGGCAGGCTGGTAATTTTTTAAACACAGGGGGAAGAGAGGTAACGGAGAGGTTTTTTATAAAAGAATGTATAATTATTTACTCTGCGAATCTTACGTTAAATCTACCAGCTAAAAGCAGTTGTGAGACAACTTGAATTAATCAATAAGCTATTATTTTAAGACGGTGAATTTTTTTCTATTGGGTTGTGGGCTCAAGCCTTCGCTGTGTTACTATGGGCGAAAATCTTGGTAAAATTACAAGATTTTCGACCCGTAACACTTGCGTTGGCCAAAACTTTCTTGGGTGTGATGGAATTGCAGGTCATAGAGACTTTCCTGCTTCTCTTGATTTGGGTTGTGGGCTCAAGCCAGCGCTGTTTACTCTGATTCCTCTGTGGTTTATCTTCTTTTTTTCCGGTTCTGTTTTTATATCAATCATCAAAATCAAAGACAATATCCATATGCGGGGTAAAATGAAGTGCGGATGCTGCGTTTCCTTCCCTCACAGCAATTTCGAAAAAATCGGAACTGCCCTTATAAACAAGAGGGTTTCCCTTTGGCACATCGGAAAAGCAATGGTGTATCCCGTTTATTATGATAGTCCCGGCGGTAACCCGGCATGTTTCTTTTGACCATATCCGGGGTACGTCGGTATGGTGCAGGGAAGTGATACAATTCCCGAACCTGTCAATATGGAGAATTTTTCCTGTTGCTCTTTTTTTTTCCTCGTCAATAACAGGCCATACAACATCAAGAAGAACCGGCTCACCCTGTTCTGTCCGGATTGCATCCAACCCGTTTTTTACAAGAGAGGCTGCCAGGGGTGCAAAAATATCCCTTCCATGAAACGTCGCACTTTCCGATACCCGGCATTCCTCTATTGTCGTATCCGATACAAAGAATGCCTGCCCGTTCCTGTGCATCCGCATGAGCAGGCTTACGGTCCCGTTATCCGGGGTAATAAGGAATTTATTGTTCAACATATAGAGTAAAGTCTTCCTGGAGGTGCCCACACCCGGGTCTACAACAGAAAGAAAGACTGTCCCCCCGGGGAAATAATCCCAGGCAGAGAAAAGCAGGTACGATGCACTTGTAATATTAAAAGGGGAAAGGGAATGGGTAATATCGACAAAACGAATGTCCGGATCAATCTTGAGCATGACCCCTTTCATTACTCCCACATAACTGTCGCTAAGTCCGAAATCCGTTAACAGGCTTATTATTTTTTTCATGATTATTCCTTTTTTCCGGATAAACCATTGGGACTCAACATCCGTTGAGGCCTAATGGCAGCTTTTTAAAGGCACTGTTCAAGAAAACCCAAAATATACTTACCAAAAACCCTGAAATCAACAAGACTCTTCTGGAGCAAACCATGTAAAACACCAATATCAACAGCAAGATACTCATGAACCAGGATATTCCTTAAACCGGCCATTCCTTTTATTTTTTCTGCAAACTCATATGGAATGATATTCTCCTTACCCAATGTCAGAATGATATCAGTATAGGAATCACAGTTGTTTTTTCCCAATGCAGAAAGCAGGTGGCTTGAAACATCAAGCAGGTTTTGTATGGCCAGCTGCAGTCCGTGTTCAATTTCCCATGCTTTTTTAATATCCGATTTTATTTCTTTTAGTGAATAATTCTTTAATTCATCAAGTATGGTCAAAATATTTTCCAATTCATGCAAATGTTTTAAAATAATATCTTTATCAATCATCCTGCCAGCCTTTTCTTTACATATATATGCTGAATATCCCTTAAATGCCGGGTATCGAAGTACCTCCGCAAAGCATTCACCTCAAAGCGAATCCTCTCCCGGTCATTTTTATTGGCAACTACAATACCATATTTTATAATACGGTGTGCAAGAAGTGGTGGTGCCCTGTTGAGAATAACGACATCTACCCGGTTTGTGTGCAGAACCGTGAGCAGATCTGCCGTTATCATCATATGGTAATAGATATCCGTTTCCAGTCCGGGGGGGTCTACAAGGATCGCTACATCAATATCACTCAGTGGGGTTACAGCATTTCTTGCCTGTGAACCGAAAAGATATGCGACAATGACTTCTTCCTTTTTACTGAAAAAACAGGTGAGTTTTTGAATGATATCTTTTTGTTTTTCATTCATAACAATTAATAATACCTTTTTGGGGAGGTTCATGCAAGCCCCCGGGACAGAATTGCCTTTTCCTCTATTTTTCTCCTTGACAAAATGAGTATATAAGTGTACTTTAAGTGTATGGAGGCAATCCATGGCTGTAAAAA
>JAFGQK010000108.1 GCA_016935735.1 Spirochaetales bacterium
GTGCCGATTAGTGAAGATGAGTGGTTACTATCGGGGGAGCAGTTACGGTTTTTTGTTAAAAAAACCTGATTGGGAAATCGCACCCTATACATATTGACAAACATTATATATACAGTCTATGATTTATTACCGGATTTCACCTCCAGGCGGAATTCCTGCAGGGTTAGTTGAAATCCAATCTGGTGCAAAATGAATTCTTTAAAAAATTTGAGTGTTAAAGAATTAAAAGAAAAATGTTATGAGCAAACCCAGAAATTTTATAAGCAAAAAGTACATGACACAAAATATTGTTATGAATTATTCCGCCGTTGTTTTGAAGATGATTGTGATACTGCCTTAAGTGCAATTTATTCAGTTTATAAACCGCATGTCTGGCACTGGGTAAAAAACCATAAATATTTTTATGAGATTGATGCCATAGAAGAGGAAATTGTTATTGACAGTATGAGTCATTTCATTTTTGCCGTAAGAAGGCATCCTTTTTCACACTTTCCTTCAGTGGGTGCTCTTTTAGCATACTGGCGGATATGTGTAAATTCCATTATTATGACTCAATGGCGTAAAAGTGAATGGAGAAAGACCATACAGGATTCCAATATTGCTTTTAAGGAAGAAATATGTTATGATAAACAGATTATAAAATCAGCTGTATGGGAAAGAATCCAGCAGGTATTAAAAAATAAAGATGACCTGTTACTGGCCAGGCTGATTTATCTTTATAACATGAAACCAAGACATATTTCGAAAGAGTATCCGGAAATATGGGATACATCAAATCAGGTAAGGGTTGCACAACAGAGGATGAAGCGAAAGCTGAACAGGGATAAACCTTTATATGAATTATTAATGGATCTTTATCAATGATATTTCTGCCTGTTATGACATTTATTATTAATAGGAAAGGAAAAAATGGCAGGTTCACAGAATAACAATGATCCTGGTTTTACCGATATCGAGGAAAGAATAAAATCGGGAATGTACCGTTTTGATTGCCCTTCTCCTCTGGAACTGGGTGAATACCAGCTGAATTTGTTTACACATATCTCAAAACAGGAAATAGAAGATCATATAAAATCATGCCCTTATTGTTGTGAAGAACTACGATATATGAAAGAGTATATCAAAACCCCGGTCAAAAACGACAAAACAGACTTCCAGGAGGATACACCCCCTGTGATTATTCCTTATCACTATGAGGTCATTTATCATGATAAAGATGTCCCATCGAGGGCTGTACGGGGTGAAGGTACAGGTGATGAAAACCGAAAAATCACCATTAAGCTGGACAAGAACCGGTTACTGGTAATGTATTATACCATGAACCGGGAAGAACATCATTATGTCATTCATTGTCAATTTGTACCGGATATCAGAATGGAAAAAAAGATTATCGGTGCTTTAATCGAAATATGGCAGGACAACAAAATACAGACAACCGCTCTAGTGGATGATTTGTGTGCCTTTCTATTCAAGCTTAAAAAGCTTACTCCCGTCATTATCAGGATTTCACATAAGCAGGGAACGCTACTTTCCATGAAACTGGATGTATAAATCCGGCAGGGATAGTGGATACCACCTTGTTCCTCTCTTTCGTGTCTTTTTGTGTCTTTGGTGGTTACTTTTAAACCATTAAAAACAAGAAAATCAAATAACGTCTTCATTCTATACAACTGTGTTGAACACTATTCAACGCAGTTGAAGCTTGATTATTTCCCGACAGGGGGCCGGGAAATCCCACCAGTTGAAAAGCTCCCCAGAAAGCCGGATGTATTTCCGGCCGTGATTTGATAAGCTGAAGTTGTGCCTGACGCAAAGAATCTGCCTTTGATCTTCCCTCTTTTAAGAGTGTATAGAAATGCAACATAAGTTGTGTGGTCATTTTATCATCGACACACCACATACTTACGATCATGGATTGTGCACCGGCATAAAGGACACCGCGTATTAATCCTATCATTTCTTCACTTTTTTTTACCACGGTCTTCCCGGTCTCGCAGGCACTAAAGGTGACAAGTTCATAATCAAGGTTTTTTTGAAGCAGATCATCCGCATAAAGATACCCGTCTTCCAGGAGTATATAGGACAAATCCGGCTTATCGATACGGTGCCTGCCATGAGCCGCAATATGGAGTATTTGCAATGGCTCACGTTCCATATATTTCTGCCTGGCTTCCTTATCAATGTAACACATACTATCAAAAATCCTGCCAATCTCTTCTGTTTCGTGTTTAATATGGGAAAGTTTCCCATTGTTTGTATGGGCCAGGATAACCATACCGGGATTCCTTGGCTGGCATGGCCGGGTAAGTAAACCGGCTAAAGGGAGTATGGTAATTTCCCTTTCCTCGATGAAATAGTTTTTTCCGGTATAAAGAATATTGAAAGGAATATAATGCAATAGTCCAAAAGGGACTATTAATAACTTTTTATCCTTTTCTAAATAAAGCGAGATGGGTTCCACCAGGGTATGATATAATTTATATCCGATAGAGTTCCCCAACCGGATAAGGTTGCCCGCGACCGGTGTTCCGGTTCCCTCCTGCAATGCATAAGAGATATTTTGATAATAATTTGTGAGTAATTTCCTTATTTCCTTTATGGAAACGGATAACCTGCAAAAATCAATGGTCTTCCCTGTCACGATAAAAACCGATATGTACTCTCCATCCGAATAATATTCCACAATACATGAATTTTCCGGCATGCTCCCCTGAATATCCTTTATTCCCGGTAGTTTTACCGGTATGCAGAGATTGTACTTTGCATTAATCAAATATAACCGTTCAATAATATGCCGTATTTTTTTTTCATATGTTTTTAATTTTTCAGAGAGAAGAGAGGGATGTATTGCCAGTTCATCTTCTTTTAATAAGGAGCTCTCCTGATTAATTTTATAAAGACAGAAATAGTCTTTACGTAAAAGATGCAGCTCTTCCAGGAGTGACCGTGATTCCGGTTCCTTATCTGACCAGAAAAGCTGTTTGCGGTTTATAAGGCTGTTTAAAATAGTCATGGATTTAAGACGCTCAACTGTTTCAAAAGCCTCTTCCACTTTATTTTCAAGAAGAAGTACCCTGGCAAGGGCATGAAATCCTTCGCATTTATCTTCGAGAAATTCCGGCCGGATGGTGATGGTAAGGTTTTTCTGAAGTTCCTCGATCATTTCCAGGGCTTTTCGATAATGTTCCTTGCTTAAAGGAATGTTTCCTAAAGCCTCTTCCACCTGTCCAAGGATAATCTCTGCACTGTACAGGAAATGGGCGATTCCTTTTAATTTCCCTATCTGTAAGAGAGCTTTTCCGCTTATTGCTGCTTTTTTATATTTTCTTTCACGGATAAAACATTCGGCTTTCAGCAGGCAGGCACGGGCAAAATTAACAGGCTGTCGATTTTTCTTAAAAAATAATGCAGCATCCCTGGCTATTTTACAAGCTTGTTGATAATTACCCTGTTTTACATAAATTTTTCCCCTTAACAGGTCCGAATACCAGGTCCATGTATCACTTTTTAAGGAAATAAAAAAATCCCTGGCTTTTTCCAAACTTTCCTGTGCCTTTTCGTAATATCCGAGTTTTGCCTCTGCCATACCCAGGCACCGGTACCCGTGTGCAAGGTATATAATATATGTTTCCCCCAGGCTCATAATGTCCCGTATAAGAGTACAGACATACTCCCTTGCTTCCTCATCCCTGTTAAGATTCAGGTAACATTCTGCCATCTGGATCTTAAATCTGATAATATGGGTTGTGTTCTTTCCTTCCGAGTCTAGAAGAATTTCATTCCACAGGCGTAATGCTTCATTGTAATTTCCCCGGATATTTTCTATGGTAGCAATCGAATTGATAATATGAATCAATACCTCTTTTTTATTCAGTCTGGTAAGAATATCATAAGCCAGGGAAAAATATTCATAAGCTTTGTTAAATTCCCCCAGGTGCATATGGGAAATTCCCGCATTAATATAGAGTAACCCCAGATCCTGCTTCCCTTTTTCTTTTAAGTTTATCGCTGTCTGATAAGCGCTTTTAAATAATTCCAGGGATTCCGCATACTGTCCTTTTTCACCGGATAACCGCATCATATTCAGTGAAAGACGCACAAAAAATACTTGCTGGTCATATCTTTTAAAAATCTCAAGTGCTTTATACGCTTCTTTAAGGGCTCCCTCCATACATTGGAGTTCTATGGAAATAGCCACCCTCCCAATGGTTGTCCTTGCCCATCCGATAAGATTCCCGTCCTTAAGAAAAAGGTCTGCACCCTGTTGCTGTATTTCCCATGCCTTTTCCAGATTTTCCCCGCCAATGGCAAGGGAATCCCCCAGTGCCATTAACCCGAGTGCTGTCTGGCTGTTATCACCTCTTGTTTCTCCTATGAATATAATGGCTTTTGCATACACCATTGATTTTTCATTATCCTGCCAGCGGCAGGAATCAACACATTCTTTAAGATAACCGACAACCTCTTCTGAAAAATAGTTATCACGCAATTCCGGGGTCATGGATAAGGAGCAGGCGACAGTTTCTCCTGTCTGTATAATCAGGTTCCTTTCTTTTTCCCTGTACCCTTTCCTTTCCCTTTTCTGATAGATGAGTAATTTATCATACAAGGTAAATGCATAGTCTTTGTTCCTGTTCCAGTAATAAGCTATTTCCTTTTTTAATGGTACATATGATTCGGATCGATGGGGGAATTGAAAAGCATTAACAGGTGAAAAGTTATGATTTGATGATTGTTCTTCTGTTTTATTCTTTATCATGGTAAATCATTAAAATCAACATTATTGTATTAATATGAACTATACAGCTATTTTAAAGAAATATCCTGTTATTTAGCCGATTCGATAAAAAATATTATGGAAATAAAAAAGCCGGTCAGAAGACCGGCTTGCAATCTACAGGAATCACCAGGATGTTTCGATTGAAAGTACTGTTGTTATATGAAATCCGGGAACCGGAATCGTTGCAGGAATTACTACACCGATTTTAAACCATTTGCATTATCTATACAATAATCCTGTTTCTTATTTTGTTTCTATAATAATGGTCTGAAAAAAGAATCGATGGTTTTTCCGGTTTCAGAATCCCTAAATCCGTTTCAAAGAAAGTGAAATGGGCTTTGCCATCCCCTGTATAATATCCTTCTTTAAAAATGTTCCTTATCCAGAATGTTCCCGGTGTCACATGCCGGTAAAACCTGTTCACTTCCTTTATTTCAGAAAACAGCTCTTCCTGTGATTGAACCCTGTGCCGTGGGTTGATTTCCCGGAAAATTCCATTTATAACGTCAAGGGTTCTCATTATATTCCCCGGGCTTATGACAGCATGAAGTGTATTTACCCGGCCGTCGCAGCTTGTACAGGTACCATCCTCTTCCATCCAGGTTGATGCAGGGATAACGATATCAGCCTCTTTTGCAGTACTGGTAAGAAAATGGTCACAAACAAATAAAAATTCAAGGTTTTGAAAATACTTGAAGTTTTCATATAAACACAGGGGATCTTCCCCGAATATGAGTACCGCTTTTATGGTCCCGTCTTTTAAATCCCGGCATATATCCGTTTTTTTAAAAATACCTTCAAGGGGGTTATTCCAGCATGATGAAATCCTTTCGATTTCCTTTTGTTCGTTATACTTGACATAGCCGGGCAGGTAATGCGGGGCAACACCCATATCCAGGAGACCCTGGGAGTTTATATAATCCCTTACAAGAAGTATCCCGTTTCCTTCTTTTTTTATCCTGTCCGTAAGGAGTAAGAAATTCACTATTGCATTGATATCATTCGATGATTTGTCCTTCCACGAATCAATCGTATAGATAAAGATAATATTCGCCCCGGGATCGCCAAGCAAATCGAGAAACCGTTGATAAGTCTCCTTTTCCAGGCCTGTTATCCGTAAAACGGTTGCTTCATCAAAAACCGAGACCATATGCTTGAGTTTTTCCCTATTCATACCATCCGGGAGATTTTTCCTGTACATTAAAAGGGAGTGAAGAAGCCCGTTAAAAAGCACGGTGTTGGTTCCCTTTTTCGTATTTATCGTAACGTCCGCATGAGCGGGAACCTGTATTCCGGAAGAATCGATAAAGAGGGACTTTGCACCCTTTTTCTTTGCCCTTTTTACCATAAGGTCCATCATCATTTTTTGGTCGTCGGAACTTGAATTTACCGTAACGAGGATATCCGCTTTTTCAATATCTTCCCATGTAACAGTGGATGAGGTAAAGCCCAGCGATTCTTCCAGGCAATAAAGATCCCTGCCGTAGAACAGGTGTGAAAGGCTTGCAATATTATTCGTTTTGAATTCTGTCCGTGCAAGCTTCTGGAGCAGGTAAAGTGTTTCGTTTGAAAGTGCCGGCGAACAGAAAACGGCGATGGATTGTGGTCCGTATTGGCCGGTGATCTCTTTTATCCTTTTTGCAGTGAACCCGATTGCCTCATTATAACCGGTTTCCTGGAATGTGTTTCCCGTCTTCTTTAACGGATGGGGAAGTCTGTCCCTGTCTGCCAGGTACCGGTAGCCGAACCTGCCTTTTGAACAGAGGTATCCACTGGTAAACGATTCTTTTACTTCGTCCGTATTATTGGATATGTAGAAGGTGTCATTATTCACCACTTTATAATTGACAGGACACCCCATGGAACAGAAATAACAGATGGCGGAATGATTTTTTCTCGGGAGTGTTCCCGGTATCCGTATATCGAATTGTTCCGTTATGGCACCGGTGGGACATGCATCGATACAGTTTCCGCAGGAAATACAATTTGTTTTAAGCAGCGTTTTTTCCATTGCAGGTTTGACAATCGTCCTGTATCCCCGGTTGATGAATCCCAGGGCAGCGACATCGAGAATTTCCGAGCAGGTTCTTGCACAGCGGCCGCAATTAATGCATTTGTTGGGATTCAGGTTTATAAAGGGATGGCTGTTATCCTCTTTGTATTTCCGGATTTCTCCTTTTACCTTTGCAATATCGACATCATAATCAGTGGCATACTTCTGCAGCAGACAGTCATAATACTCCGGGCACCCGCATTCCAGGCACCGCATGGATTCTCTTAAAGCCGACTCTTCGGAGAAAGCTTTTTCCACCTCACGGAAATTACCGGTTCTCTCTTCCGGGGATAATTCAGAGATTGTTTCCCTTTTAAGCCCGGGAATATCTTCGTATTCCCACCCGGCTATCTCGTCAAGTTCCTTCTTCTTGCTCAAAAACCCGGGCTTTTCCTTTGCCGGTTTATCATCGGTTAACAATGCAATGATCGATTCCGCTGCCTTCCGCCCGTGGGCGATTGCATTAATGGCGGTGAGAGGGCCGGAAACCGCATCCCCCCCGGCAAAGATTCCCGGCTTTGTCGTTTCCATGCTTTCGTTATCGATTCTGATTGTACCCCATTTTTCCAGTGTGCAGCCGTCTTTTGAATTGAAATACCGGGCATCGACTGCCTGTCCGATGGCGCTAATCAGGTAATCACAGGCAAGTTCAAACCCGGAACCGGGAACCGGGACAGGTCTGGGGCGTTTTTCCCCTTCCTGCTTTTCCAGCCGCATCTTTATACAGACAATACCGGTAAGGGTATTATCCGTGCTTTTGATTTCCACCGGGTTCGTAAGAAACATCATGATAACGCCTTCTTCTATTGCAGCTTCCACTTCCCTGTAATGGGCAGGCATCTCATCCCGCGACCTCCGGTACACAAGGGTTACCCTGTCTGCACCGCACCGCACCGCGGTCCTGGCAGCATCTATCGCGGTGTTCCCGCCGCCGACCACAACAACATGCCCTTTTAATTCCGGGATTCCCGAAACCTCCATACTCTGTAAAAAATCGATCCCTTTCATAACTCCCCGGGTTGTCTCTTCCTTATCGAGACGGAGCCCGGCTGCTTTCCATGCCCCCACTGCAATATACACGGCGTTGTATCCATCATGCAAAAGATTCACCGCAGAAAGCTCTTTCCCGATTTCCATATTTTTCTTTATAGTAATACCAAGGCTGATGATATGGTTTATTTCCTTATCAAGGTCTGCCTTTGGAAGACGGTATTCCGGTATTCCGTACCGGAGCATTCCCCCGAGTTCGGGCATCTTATCGAAAATGGTGACATCGATGCCGTGAAGGGCAAGGTAATACGCACATGACAGACCGGAAGGTCCGCCCCCGATGACGGCGACTTGCGCCCCTGTCTTCTCTTTTACCGGGGGTTTCCATGGATTTTCAATATCCCTGTCCGCGACAAACCTTTTTAACGGATTAATCGCAACGGGTTCATCGACCAGGTTCCGCCGGCATGCGATCTCGCATTCATGCACACACACCCTGCCGCAGATCAATGGGAGAGGGTTGTTTTCCTTTATAAGGGAAATGGCCTGGCTGAATTTACCATTATTTATCAGGGATATATAACCCTGTATATCGACAGATGCGGGGCAGGTGGTTGTGCAGATGCCCACACAATCTGCATAATGGTTGGAAAGAAGAAGTTCCAGTGCAGTCTTTCTCGCTTCCCTTATTTCATCGTCGTAGGTGATGATATTCATCCCGTCGTTCACCATGGTTGAACATGAAGGAACCAGTTTCCCTACCCCTTCCACCTTTACAACACAGACAAAGCATGAACCGTACGGCTCGAGCCGGCTGTCATGGCAGAGTGCGGGGATTTCATCGAGATTATGTTCCCTGACAACCTGATATATTGTTTTCCCTTTTGTGGTTTCAATCTTTCTGTTGTTTATGGTAATACAGATAGTTTCCATAGGTACAATCCTTTCTTCTTTTCTGCTTGTTTTCCCGGTTATATTTTTTCCACTGCTTTTACCCTGCATACATCATAGCAGAGTTCACATTTCAAACATTTTTCCGCATCAATTATATGGGGTTTTTTCGGTTCCCCGCTAATTGCACCAGCCGGACACTGTTTTTTACAGAGGGTGCATCCTGTACAAAGACCGGGATTGATGCGGTATTGCACAAGCGCCGGGCAGGAGTGGGCCGGACACCGTTTTTCTGTTATATGGGCGATATATTCATCCTTAAAATACTTTAATGTGGTAAGTACCGGATTCGGTGCTGTCTGTCCGAGCCCGCAAAGACTGGATTTTCTTATCTTGTATGCCAGGTCTTCGAGGAGTTCCAGGTCCTTTTCCTCCCCGTTTCCCGCGGTGATTCTTTCCAGAATCTCGAGCATTCTTTTTGTCCCGATCCTGCAGAAGGTGCATTTACCGCAGGATTCATTCTGGGTAAAAGTAAGGAAGAACTTCGCCACATCCACCATGCAGGTCGTATCGTCCAGGACAATCATCCCGCCGGAACCCATGATAGCACCCGTTTTGGTGATTTCCTCATAATCGATTTTCAATTCCCCCATGGATGCAGGGATACAGCCCCCCGAAGGGCCACCCATCTGTACGGCTTTAAACCCCCTGCCGTTTTTAATCCCGCCGCCCAGTTCATGGACAATCTCGTTAATTGTAATTCCCATGGGCACTTCCACAAGCCCGCTGTTTTTGATTTTCCCGGCCAGGGCAAACACCTTTGAGCCTTTACTCTTTTCCGTTCCCATGGACGCAAATGCTTCCGGGCCGTTTAGGATAATCCAGGGAATATTTGCATAGGTTTCCACATTATTGATGTTTGTCGGTTTACCGAACAATCCTTTCTGTGCAGGAAAAGGAGGTCTGAGCCTGGGAATACCCCTCTTCCCTTCGATGGATGCGAGGAGCGCCGTTTCCTCTCCGCAGACAAAAGCCCCTGCACCTTCTTTTATGGTAATGGTAAAATGAAAATCCGTCCCCATAATAGATGAACCGAGTAACCCCTTTTCCCTGCACGCATGAATGGCAATACGGAGCTTCTCGATGGCTTTCGGATATTCGGCACGGACATAGATATACCCTTCAGTTGCCCCGATTGCATACGCTGCAATCATCATACCTTCCAGCACGGCATGGGGATCCCCTTCCAGCACACTTCTGTCCATGAATGCCCCGGGATCACCCTCATCGGCATTACAGACTATGTACTTCTTATCCCCTGGTGCGTCTTTTGTGAATTGCCATTTGCGTCCTGTAAGGAATCCGCCGCCTCCCCTGCCCCGTAACCCGGATGTTATGACTTGTTCAATAACATCCGGACCTGACATCGCCGATACCGCTTTCTTGACCGCTTTATACCCATCATGTTCCATATATTCATCGATGTTGCCCGGGTCAATCACGCCGCACCGCTTAAGGACGATCCGCTTCTGCTTTTCAAGCAGAGTTTTATGGACATTCTTTGTATTGCTTATAGCGATCCATTCATCCACAGGCTTTTTTCCGATAATGTGTTCCTCGATGATTCTTTTCACTTTATCCGGTGTTATACGGGTGTAGAGATACCGCGAGCCGTTGTCAATCACATCGACAAGAACTTCCTCGAAACACATCCCGATACACCCGGTCTCTTTCAGTGTCACCGGAAGACCTCTTTCTTCGATTTCCCTTTTTATTGCATCAAACACCTGTTCGCCCCCGGCAGAAATCCCGCAGGTTCCAAGTCCTACTTTTATATATGTCATACCGTTACCCCGCTGCCCCTTCTTTTCTGTATTCTTTCAATATCTTTTTTAATTTATCCGGGGTCAGACTCCCGTATGTCGTATCATTGATCATGATGACCGGCGAAAGGGAGCAGCAGCCAAGACAGGCAACGGACTTAAGAGTGAAAAGCCCGGATGAATCTGTTTCATCCACGGAAATACCGAGTTCATTCTGTATAACATGAAGTATTTTTTTTGCGCCGTTCACATGGCAGGCTGTTCCCTGGCAGATCTTAATGACATATTTCCCAAGGGGTTTAAGCCTGAACTGGGAATAAAAGGTAATAACACCATAGATAATTGATGCCGGAATCCCCGCGATTTTACTGATGTAATGAATCGCCTGTTCGGGAATATAACCGTATGAATCCTGTGCTGATTGAAGCAGGGGAATTAACGAGGCATTCCCTTTTCCTTTTTTTATTAAATCGATTTTAAATTGCTTGATTTCCCTTTCCCTGGTGAGTAAGGAAGATTCGTTTTCTGTATCCTGCATAGTTTATCTCCTGAAATTATTGAATAAAATATAAATTAGAAAAAAATACAAGTTTCTTTGAAGTACACCTTTGAAATTATAAAACAAGGTGATAATTACATATCAAAAAGATTTACCACAGGACATTCCTTTATCCGAAGGATACCATCCATTGTCCGTATTTTTTCGTTAATGATTCTTTCAATCCTGGTAAAATCCGTACCATGAACAAAAAGGATAAGATCATATCTGCCGCTTAAGCAATCACAGTATACAACATTTTCATTCAACCGTAATGCGGGATAAAGATCTTCCATCTTTTCCTTTTCCATTTCTATTAAAACGTATGAACAGACATGCTTTTTAAAATCCCTCTGCCTTAAAAACCCGGTTTCCCCGGCGGATAATGCACTCTCCGCATCTTTTATTATCCGCTTCATACTTTCATCCATAAGAGGCATTTTTATTTCCAGGTACTCTGCTTTCTCGATTCCTTCCAGGGAGATAATCCTTTTCTTATAAATTTCTTTAAGTTCCTCATAATCCCTGGCCTGGACTAAAAGCATAATGTCGTATTCACCCCTGGTTGCATCACAGTAAATAATATTATCCATATAATACAGTTCCCGGTAAAGGGAAAGCATATCTGCATCCTCTTTCAGGGAAAGCAGGATATAGGCAGATACATTCACCGGTGTTGAGGTTTCTTTTCTTTCAATTTGCTTTCTTTCATGCAGTATTTGTTCACATTCCGATGAAAGGTCATCCACAGAAAAGGGTTTTTCAAGAAAGGCATTGACATTAAGGCTGGTAATTTCCTCTGAGCTTACCAGTTCTCCATATGCAGTGATAATGATTACAGGAATACCGGGGTATTTAAAGCGTATTATTTTTACCAGTTTCACCCCGTCAATATCCGGCAGTTTGATGTCCACCACTGCAACATCCGGCGGAATTTTATTTTTCATAAAAATATCCAGCTTACGCAATGCAGCAAACCCGTTTTCACAGGGTATTGTTTCAAAACCATGCTGCATAAGCCCCAGGGCTACTGTTCTCCGTAAAGATGCTTCATCATCTACCAGCAATATATTTCCGTTCATATATATATCCTCCTCATTTTATCTATATACAAGCAAAAGGTGTGCCAGGTATTACAGAAATAATGCCAGATAATGAAAATACTCAAAACAGTGGATTTTTTATGAAATTTTATGAAAAAAAGGGTAAAAACGGGACAATTAATACGCGGTTTTTATGGAGAATAACAGTTCTGCTTGATGGAGATGGCAATCTGATTCAACTCTTTTAAACACATGTCAGGGAATCGATGTTCAATTTTTTTACAGGTGTGTTAAATTTTTTAACACACCTGTGATAATAAGGTCAAAAATTCTAGTATTATTCCATGATTTTCTAGCCCGGCGACTATGTGTTTACGTTCCAAAGGACTTAAAAGCCCTTGAATATATAACTCACCATAAGTCATTTGACTTTTTCTGGAAAAAGCCGGATAAAACCAACGATA
>JAFGQK010000109.1 GCA_016935735.1 Spirochaetales bacterium
ATTATTCAGGATCTAAAAGCTTTTACCGGGAAAGCGGAACGGAAGGATGATGAAACACTCATGATCATCGAGATTAAGAAAACCGCCAGGCAATATCTATAGGAGTAATTCCTGGTATTTGGTAAGCGGCCAGGAATCCACCGGAACGAGAGTCTCGAGTTCATCTACAATTTTTCTTAATTCTTCTAATGCCCTGTCTCCCGTGGAAACGCAGAGATGGCTTGCTTTTTCCATATCCTGTTCATTAAGAATCCGGTTCAGCGCTTTTCCCAGGTCATCTGTTTTTTGTGTTATATCACTGTAAAAATCTTTAAATGATTCCAGTTCCCGGATAATGCAAAGGGTGAACAGCAAAAAATGTATTCTTACAGCTTCTTTGATTCCGATAAAGACAATCACCAGTAATGGCTTTCTGCTTTCCGGGAAACAGATGACAGGTCAGGTCTTCATCTCTACAGTGATGAGTTCACTGAACACGGCGTTGGCTACGCCCACAACCCAAATCAAGAAAAGCAGGAAAACCGGCCTGGCTATAAAAGCTGAAATCAATAAAGATATGATGTGATTTTACCCCGCGGAGGCTTGCGGAAAATTATAAATTATGTTATAATAAGGATTCAGAAATAATAAATTTTGCTTTGTACAGACTTCTTTATAACTTATGCTTTAGACACTATTTTCTCCCATACAGAGGAAGGTTGAACAAATTGATATACCATAATCATCAATCAAAACGGAGTAAACAAATGAAAGAAAAATTAATTGTACCATTATTACTCACAGTATATATTGCCTTTTGTTTTTTATTTTTTTCTATATCCTGTACCATGCCAGACAATGATAATCCGGATGACCACCACGGGGATAGCGAATATGACCTCACTACCGAGAAAGGACTGCTGGATGCACTCGAAGATGATGAGTACATGCAGAGTCTGGAAGATAGCTTTGCCCAGGCCGGTAATTCGGCAGGGCTTCTCTATGGGGATGTGAACAGGGACGATACGATTGATGACATCGACGTGCTGTTGACCGCACGATTCTATTACAATTATAACGATGCTGCATTTGCAAATCCCAATGCTGCGGATGTAAGTGATGACGGAACGATAAACCTTGCGGATGCCTTAACTATTGCCAGGTATGATGCCGGTATGATTGACAATTTTCCGGCGGAAGCCAATTGTTTTATATACGGCCATTTTCATAGTGATAGTGATTACTGGGCATATTTTCAAAATGAAGACGGAGCCGGTTCAGCGGAAGTGACTGACGGCCGGCTCCGGGTTACCATTGATAATGGAGGAATTCATCCCTGGGATATAGGGATTGTACAGACAGAGTTTGCTATTGAAAAAGGAAAATCATATACGTTTACCTTCAGGGCCTGCACGTCATCACAGGAAGAGAAAGAGCTTACAGCACTTTTTCAATTCCAGCAGGACCCGTGGACACGCTATTTTGACAGGACCGTCGTGTTATCGCAGGATATGCAGACGTTTCTTTTAACGTTCAACACATCGGTATCGGATCCACAAGCCGGATTTAATTTTCATCTGGGCTCGCCAAATGAAAATACCGTCATTTATATTGATGACGTGGGGTTGTATGAAAAAAAATCACAACCAGTAGACGGCACGCTTCTTAATGGTGATTTCAGTAACGGAACCGCAAACTGGTTTATTTATGCGAATGACGAGGGGCGTGCGTGGATGTCCGTTGATGGCGGCGAACTGGCGGTGCATATCGATGAGGTAACGGACCCTGACCAGCCTTATGAAATGGGCTTCGAACAAAATAATTTGATTATAGAAAACAGCGGCATTTATACGTTCTCGTTCAGGGCCCGGGCCGATGCCCCGAAGGTTATTCGTGTCATTGTGCAGTATGCAGAGGATCCGTGGACAGGGTATTCCGATTATGAAACAGTCAATCTAACAACCGATATGCAGACCTTTTCGTACAGCTTTACCATGCTGGACATCACGGACAATGCAGCCCAATTGGTATTTCACATCGGAAGCGATAATACGGATTTATATATTGACGATGTAACCCTGACGAAAACCGCTGCGCCGGCTCCAGAAATGCCTACGCCGCTTTTCCGGGGAATTAACCTTTCCAACACATTTGATGCTCCTGCTGAAGGCGAATGGGGGGAAGACGGTATTATGCAGGAGCAGTACTTCCAGGTAATCAAAGGCGCGGGTTTCGATCATATACGGATTCCCATCAGTTGGTCTACTCATACAGAAACCGGTGCCCCGTATACCATTGATCCTGTATTTTTCGAAAGAATAGACTGGGTAATCAACAATACCATAAACAGGGGCATGATCGCTGTAATAGATATGCATCATTATAATGAATTGTTTGAAAATCCGGCCGCACATAAAGATCGATTTCTTGCCATGTGGCAACAGATCGGAGAACGTTATGCGGCATATCCCGGCACACTTTATTTTGAGCTGCTGAACGAACCCAATACAAATCTTACGATTGAGTTATGGAATCAGTATCTGCAGGAGGTATATGACATAATAAGACAAACAAATCCCGCAAGAAAGATTGTTATCGACACAGCTTCATGGGGAGGCGTGGATTCCCTGGAGAGTTTAGTTCTTCCGGCGGGTTACAGTAACATTATCGTTACTTTTCATGTGTATGTTCCCTGGGAATTCTGCTTTCAATCTGCACCATGGATGCCGGATCCGCCACCTCCTTCAGAATGGTCCGGCAGCCCTGGAGAAAAAATGGAAATACTGGAAAAGCTTGATAATGTGCTGCTGTGGCAGTCGCAGCACAACAATGTTCCGTTATGGAACGGGGAGTTTTGTGTGCATAATGCTGATATGAATTCAAGGGTACGATGGATTACCTTTGTGGCGCGTGAGTGCGAAAAAAGAGGTATTGCCAATACGTATTGGGGATTTATGAATGATGAACCCGGTTTGTATGATGCCGCATCAGGCACATGGGAAAAACCGGATATACTTGACGCGCTGTTACCTGAATAATTTTTAGGAGGAGTGTTTTATGAGTAAACAGAAAATTACAAATCCAGTCTCATTAGTTATTCAATTAATAATTGTATTAATCATTATGCCATTTTCTCCGATCATTCTCACTTTGAGATGGACATGGTGGGAAGCATGGGTATACGGGGGAATTTATTTTTTCGGATTTATTGTAAGCAGGGGTTTGGCTGCAAGAAAGCATCCTGATATTCTTAAAGAACGTTCTGAATCATTTAAACACGAAAATACAAAACCATGGGATAAGATTCTATCTCCTTTATTGGCAATAGGAAGCGGTATCATCCCGATTATTGCAGGACTGGATGCTTTATTTACATTATCACCCGGTTTTCATTATATTTTTAAAGCCGCTTCTATTCTTCTCATCCTCCCTGGATATGCATTGGGGACATATGCATTGGTAGAGAACCGGTTCTTTTCAGGAACTGTCCGGATACAATCCGAACGGGGACATAAAACGATATCCACAGGGCCTTACAAATGGATAAGACACCCCGGGTATGCAGGGGTATTGATTTCAAATATCGGGGTACCTTTTTTACTGGATTCATACTGGGCTTTATTGCCTGTTTTATGTGTTATTGTTATTACGTTTATAAGAACATACCTGGAAGATAAAACACTCCAAAAAGAATTAACCGGATACCTTGAATACACGAAGAAAACCAGGAAAAGACTCATCCCGTTTATCTGGTAATAAAACGAATTTTAGAATTAAGTCCTGGCTTACTAATGAGCAAATAAATCTTTCTTTAAAACTACAGATTCCGCCTGGTGGGAATTCTGCTTTCAATCTGAGCCATGGATGAATGATCCACTGCCTTCTCCGGAATGGGTCGGCAGCCGGGAAAAAGAATTCTCTTGTACGTGAACGTTACTTATGCTATAATTTATTCGATTGTTTCATATGCCCATGTTACAGATTCTGTGGGATTTGTTGTCTTTGGCAGGTTATATATGATTGTTGTTACCCATAACCGGGATACCCACAGCCTGAAATCTCTTTTTCTACCGCCCGTGGCAGGTTTTTTATTAACAGATGTATGCAAAGAAACTTTTTATATAAACTAAATGAGAAATTTTACTCTCGTTTGACAGGAAAAAAGCCACATTTAATGTGGGAAAAAATAAAAATCGGAGGTTTTAATGAAAAGAATAATAATTTTCAAGACGTATTATTTAAAAATCCGGAAGGAGGCTGCTTATGTTTAAAAAGGTGTCATTCCTGTTATTAAGCGTGCTCCTGGTTGTTTCATGCATTATCAATACCCATGCCCAAACAGCCACCATCGATGCAAACACGGTTCAGCAGCTTATCAGGGGATTCGGTGCAGCTAATATCATCGGCTGGAGAGATGATATGACCAGTGCCGACAGAACCCTGGCTTTTTCAGTAGAAGATGGCCTGGGTTTCAGCGTTATTCGTGTCCGTGTTTCTCCCGACAGCTCGGATTGGGCTTCGAATATCGATTCTATTGAAGCGGCGAAATCCCACGGGGCCATGGTAATTGCTTCGGCATGGTCGGCGCCGGCTTCGATGAAAACCAACAATAATACGATAGGGGGCAATCTTAAATCCGGCTCTTATGCGGATTATGCAACACACTTAAGAAACTTTTGCAGCGCTGTCGGCGGGGTGGATGCCATCAGTCCTATCAACGAACCGAACATTTCAGTTGACTATGAATCCATGCAAATGTCCGCTTCGGATGTAGCTGCATTCGTGGCCGCCCAGGGCAATAATTGCGGGGCCCCGATTTTTGCCCCGGAACCATATAATATGGATCAATCATTTATAAATCAATACTTAAGCAATTCCGGCGCAAAGGCAAACACAACGTATATTGCAGGTCATATTTACGGTACATCTCCTTCCCACTTTGATCCGGGCAAGGAAGTCTGGATGACCGAGCACTATGTGGATTCAGGTACCAACGGGAATGACTGGAACAAATCCATGAATGTTGCCAGGGAACTCCATGACTGTATGGTTGCCGGCTACAGTATGTACGTATGGTGGTACATTAAACGATACTATGGACCGATTGAAGAAGACGGCACTGCAACAAAAACCGGCTATGTGATGGCCCAGTTTGCCAAATGGGTACGCCCGGGATTCAACAAAATATCCTGTACAACCAGCCCGGTTTCCAATGTATATACAACCGCATATAAAAATGGTTCAGATCTGGTCGTTGTGGCTGTTAACCGGAATTCGTCTGCTTCAAACGTGAATTTCAACCTGAGCGGTATGACAGTTTCCAGCCTTACCAGTTATACAACCACAAGCTCATCAAATCTCGTTTCTGGCAATGTCCCTGTTTCCGGCAGCAGTTTCAGCGTAAGCCTTCCGGGATCCAGTATAACCACACTCGTGTCAGGTGGCGGAACACAAGTCACCCCGACACCGACGACCCCGGTCGAGCCGACCCCGACGCCACTCACCACCGGCAATATCATGGTGAGGGCCAGGGGGACCATGGGTGGTGAAATAATGGAACTGCGGATAGATAATAATCTTGTGGCCAGCTGGACCATGTCCACCAGTTACCAGGATTATTATGCCGATGGTTCCGGAACCATCGAAGTTCATTTTACCAATGATGATGAACTGCAAAACGGTCTGGATATACAGGTGGATTATATTACCTATAACGGTGTTACATACCAGGCGGAAGATCAGGAAGTTAATACCGGTGTCTACATTGATGGTTCCTGCGGCGGTTCCTACAGCGAGATGCTCCAGTGTAATGGGTATATCCGCTTTGATACAGGAACCGGTCCCACCACGCCACCGGTGAACCTCGGGGATGCAAACTCGGATGGAACGATCGATATTGTTGATGCATTACTCATAGCCCAGTATTATGTCGGGTTGAATCCGCAGGATTTTGATCCTGCTGCCGCAGACACCAATTGTGACGGAACAATAGACATAATCGATGCACTTTTAGTGGCACAGTATTATGTCGGTCTTGTAAACAGCTTTTGTTGACAGGCACCTTTAAATATTACAATTGGGCATCAACGAATGTTGAGAAGTAATAAAGGCATTCCCTTTCTTTGCTTATAAATAAGGGAATGCCCCTTTTATATATCTCTATTCTGAAAACATTCCGGCAGGGCAATTCTTTGGATTCTACGGATAAATAGGCCAATGCTTCCAATCTACCGGCCAGGATAAACAGTATGTGGTATAGCTCTGATGTTAAAGAATTATTTCAAAGACAGGAAAGGCTTAGGGTGCGATTTCCCAATCAGGTTTTTTTAACAAAAAACCGTAACTGCTCCCCCGATAGTAACCACTCATCTTCACTAATCGGCAC
>JAFGQK010000110.1 GCA_016935735.1 Spirochaetales bacterium
CCCAAATCAAGAGAAGCAGGAAACGCTCTATGACCTGTAACTACATCAGATCCAGGAAGGATCCGGCCAACGCAAGTGTTACTATAGTAACACAAAGATTAATAATCGTTATAGTCTCTTCTTAAGGATTTTTACTGCTATTTTCGCCCTGTAAAATGTGTCTCCCCCCGATCTTTGCGCGTAAAATAATTTCCTCTGCCATTACCTTTCCCTGGGGAATATATGCTATTTTGACTTAAAATCTTGTTATTTTAACAAGATTTTAAGTCAAAATAGATAAACGTTGGTCGCCAGGTTAATGAGACCAGTATAATAAAAAGAACCTCTTGTTATACATTACGGGTTTCCTCCTGTCTTGAAAAAGAATACAATTCACTATACACTTTACCGGCAAAAGAATTTGACCCGGAACAGGAGAAAGGTATGGAAAAGAAACAAAAAGGAAATTTTGAATCATCTATCCATAATGAAGAATACTATACCAGGTTTGATAAAAGGAATCTGAATCACACCACCATGATCTGCACCTGCGGCAGAAAAACGGAAAAACTGAACGGATTGTGGCACTATACAGTGGACCAGTATGATGTAGGGTTAAGGGATAACTGGCATCTGCCAAAGGGAATCAACAAGGATGGAGAACAACCACCGTGGGATTTTCACCCTGAACAGGGGGAGACAGCCATCCTTCCCGGGTGCTGGAATGTGATAAAACCACAGTACTTTTATTTTGAAGGGTGTGTCTGGTATTCACGGAAGTTTCTTTACAAACCACTGCGAAAGCAGGAACGGGTTTTTCTCCGTATTGGTGCAGCAAATTATGATACAAAAGTATTTCTGAATACGGAATTCCTGGGAAATCATTACGGCGGCTCCACTCCTTTTTTTGTGGAATTAACAGGGAAACTCAAGCAGGAAAATGAGCTGTTACTATGTGTAAATAATGCCCGGACTGTAGACCGGGTGCCCATGCGTAATACAGACTGGTTTAACTGGGGGGGATTATACAGGGATATTGAACTTATTCGTACACCGGATATTTTTATAAAGGATTTTAAAATATACCTGGTCCCGGATGACACCTTTTCCAGGATCGCTTTTTCCGTGGAAGTATCGGATAAAAGTATTCATGATTCAGTAACATTAACTATCCCTGAACTGAAGATCACAGAGGAGTTTGCCCTTACCAATGGTATATACAATGGGACAATCGCCGCGAATCCCGGATTGTGGTCCCCGGATAATCCGAAATTATACGATATGGAAGTCTGTTTCAGGGATGATATGGTATCGGACAGGGCCGGATTCAGGCAGATTACGGTAAAAGATACGGAAATCCTCTTAAACGGGAGACCCCTTTTCCTCTGCGGCATAAGCGTACATGAGGATGATGTCTTTATGGGAAAGGCTTCAAGCAGGGATGATTTACAACGCAGGTATGAACACGCCAGGGAACTGGGCTGTAATTTCCTCCGTCTGGCACATTATCCCCATCATGAGCTTGCTGCCAGGATGGCAGACGAGATGGGGTTTCTTCTCTGGGAGGAAATTCCTGTCTACTGGGCAATTGATTTTGCCAACCCGGTAACTTATGGAGATGCGGAGAATCAGCTCCTGGAACTCATTCACCGTGATTTTAACCGGGCCAGTGTGATTATCTGGTCTGTGGGGAACGAGAATGCAGATACGGATGAACGGCTCGGGTTTATGGGCAGGCTTGCAAGAAAGGCGAAATCCGTTGATCCGGCAAGGCTTGTTTCCGCTGCCTGCCTGGTAAACCACGAGAAAATCAGGATAGAAGACAGGCTTACCGCCTTTCTGGACGTTATCGGTCTTAATGAATACTACGGATGGTACAAAACCCGGTTCGAAGAGCTGGAAGATCTGGGAAGAAATTCACACCCGGATAAACCGGTCATTATTACCGAATTCGGTGCCGGTGCAAAAGCAGGACATCATGGTACAATAAATGAGAAATTTACAGAGGAATATATGGAACATATCTATGAAAAACAGATCGGGACCATTAAAAAACTCGATTATATAAAAGGGATGACCCCCTGGATACTCTATGATTTCAACTGCCCCAGGAGGCAGAATAAGTACCAGAACGGTTTTAACCGCAAGGGCCTGATTGCAGAAGACAAAAAGACAAAGAAAAAGGCATTTTTCGTATTACAGAAATTTTACCGGGAAAAAAGATTAAAATAAAATGAAAAACGTATAACTGCTGCCCGCCCATTCTCCCGGATAGAATTTCTTTTCATTTCTTTAAAACTATGGTATGCTAAGAAAAGGGAAATGGTGATTCATTTTCAACAAAAGAACTACTATATTAAGGAGGAAAAATGATAAAAAAAAGGTTGTTTTTATTTCTATTCGTTTTTATTTTCTGTGCTGTCATCTGCAGTGCTCAAAATACTGAAATCCAGCCTGCAAATACAGATGACATTGCCGGTCTTAAAGGCTTTGGTGTTTCCGTTGCAATCAATCAACCAGTGTACTGGACAGATTTTATGCCCCCCGGCTGGAGACCACCGGTAATCAGCATGGCATTAAAGGTTTTCAATTACTCACAGATTCCTGTTACCTTTCATTTCAGATCATCGCAACGGTATGATTTTATTATCTACAATAGTAAAGGAAGGGAAGTGTGGCGCTGGTCAGCCGATAAAGCATTCCTTGACGTACTCGGCGAACTCACCCTTAACCCGGGAGAATCTGTTACCTATACAGCCAGGATAAAATTTGTGAATTCCGGCAACAGTATAAAGAGTGACGATGTCGCCGGCGGGGCAATGCCTGAGGATCTGTATACCTTGAAAGGGGTGCTTACTGCATATGATCCCGAACTTTATATCCCGGTGATAATGGAAGGCCAGGTAAGTTTCCGGCACACATACGTGTATTAGAAAACAGACTATACTAAAAGAAATGATAATGCACCATTTCCCCATTTAATTTAGAATAACCGGGACTTGATTTCTTTCACATTATACCGTAGAGTAGGCGGGAAACTAACGGATGTACAACATCTTTTTCATATATATTTAATCACCAATAAAGGGGGTATTATTATGAAAAAAAATAAACTCAAGAAAAAAGGAAAGCCCTGTTATATTAAAGTATTCACCGGTTTGATTTTTCTCCTGTTTATCACCCCGGCATGTAAGACATCTTATGTCCTGCCCGATGAGTATGTCCCTGATAAAGAGGTCGTTTATTTAAAACAAAAAACCGGGTTCGGTCCTATAGAATATCCTCCCGTCCTCGAAGAACCATATTCCTGGACTGTAAATCCGGTTATCGATAGGGAAAATCCCGGTTTTCTTAAAATCACCTCGTTTAAAACAATACTAATACCCGATTTTCATGCAGATGCAACATTGTTTCTGGAAGTAAAGGAACATTTGAAATATATTGAAGAAAACAAGAATTACCTGCATCTAAAAGAGTTGCTGGATAATTATGAATTCGTAAAACCCGGACCAAGGAAAATAGCGAAGGGTGACCTTGTAAAAACATATACAAACAGCACTGAATATGAATACCCGGAAATTGAAGGTGCGACAATCGTTTATTTTAAAAACGGGGATTATAAAATAAATTTACCGGGAGGCTTCACCTATTATTACAAGCGTGACGGATCTTATTTTGAAAACGATGCGGAGGGAAATGAAGTGTATGCCGTCTTCCCTGAAAAAGATAATTTTCGCATGCGGGAAAACGGTATTACCTATATCTGTTGGCCGATGGGCAGTAAAAAGATTGAAACCGGCTACGGGGCAGTGAGTTATCACCGGAAAGGAAAATTCCCCGAACAGTATATTTTCTTTCCGGATCCAAAATCGGATAAAAATCATTATACGTTTTTTATAAATGAAGATAATACCAACACCTACATCAATGAATATGGATTACGCTATGATTATTTCCTTTCAGATGACCGGATTAGCATTAGTTATAAGAACGAAGCGGTTATAATAGAAAATACTTATCGAAAATCTCATTATCATTATGATCGGGATGAATTAAAGACAGAAGACCGTATTTCTTTCTACCTACCTGAAGGGATCCGGTTCCTGGATCTGGACAAATCCCTGTCGTATTCGGAGGTAAACCCAAACTGGCCGGAGGATTACCTGCAAAAAAAGCTCGGGCCTTTTATTTTTCTTTATACGAGAAAGGATGAAGAATTACTCGTAAAAGTAAACAAAAAAAGGCTCGAAGAGATTTACCGTCTTGCAGAAAAAATGACCGGTCTGTCAAGTGCGCCATGGAGGACGATACTATTGCCCCCGGATTTGCAGGCATACAGGAAAATTCACGCCGGTGATGAACCGGAGAAACTCAACTGGTACCCGTCCGGATTCCAGGGAAAGGATATCATCGTCATGTGGCCGCCGTCCGTACCCCGGTATACGATACCCGAGGGAGATATGTATTTCTGGAATGAGGAATTCTACGAAATTCTCATCCATGAACTGGTGCATCTCTTTGTGGGTGAATCGACGGGATTATTACACAGTGTCCCGGTATGGTTGAATGAAGGGCTGGCGATATATGTGGAATCAACATATTCCGAATTCACACGGAAATACTGGGATATAACATTTGAAGTCGCCTTTATAATGAAAAAACTACTCAACTGGGACGATGTTGCCATTCATTCGACCTCTTATTTTCCGGTAACAGATGCACGGACTCATTATGCCCAGTCGTATAAAATGACAACATTTTTAATTAAGGAATACGGGATTGAAAAGGTAATAAAATATTTGAAATCCTTTAAGACCGGAGATAGCACAAAAGAATCGCCCTTTGAACATACCTGTATAACAAATTTTAAAGAAATATTCGGTATTACATGGGATAAAAATGTTGTGGATTTCTATTTATACATACAGGAGAACATTAAAAAGGATTGACTGATTTTTCTTTCTGTACAACAAAGATGGGCTGTCCTGCCGGACAGCCCATCTTTTTAAAATAGCATACAGTTCTTAACAGAATTCACTGACAAGCCCCACATAGTACTGGGCAATTAACAGTGCGTCAATAATATCAATAGACCCGTCACAGTTGGTATCTGCCGCATCCGGGTTAAAATCATCCGGGTCCAATCCCACGTAATACTGGGCCACAAGTAATGCATCAATAATATCGATGGACCCGCTTGAATTCACATCGCCCAGGGTTACTTGACCGGGTGTCGGTGTGGCTGTCCCGGGTACGGGAGTCGGGGTCCCTGTTCCCGGTACCGGTGTGGGTGATGGTGTCGGTGTTGCTGTTTGCGTTGTTCCCCCGGGTGGTTCTTCTCCCCAGAGGAGAACGCCATTGTCATAAATCGGGATATAAGCAGTCATACCGGTGAATGTCTTGCAGTCGTAATCGGGATTCGTTGTAAGTTCCTGGTATGACCAGTCATTGGAAGTCGCATTATCGATCGGGTGGGTAATCCTTACAATTGCCTCTTTTTCACAGATATCCCAGTGTCCCGGGTGTATGAGTGTTCCTGTCCAGTCCAGCTCAAAGTAGTATATATCATCAGCCCACTGTGTTAACCCTTTTAACGAAGCACCCTTGTCTCCTGACTGAATTTTCACGGTAACATCACTTACCGAGTACCCTGCATCAAAAACTTCAGATAAATCCAGGAAGTAGCGGGCAGAAAGACTGTCTCTTACTGTCGGGGGACATGAAGAACGGTTGTTCACCTGGAAAAGGACATCGCAGTCCCTGGGGCCTTCCCACTGGATAAATCCCCGGACAAAGTACTCATTCAAGACACCTTCCGGCGGATCGAAATCTTCCGGTTGCGGCCAGTTGGCAAGGAGTTCCCCGCCGTACATGGAGTACATCTTTGCAAGTGCCCCGACAAAGGCGGCATTATAATCATCCGTTACTTCGTTTCTCGTATAATCGGTGATATCGTCATTATACCCGTCATCTGCACCGGGCCCGCCGCACAATGCACCATAAAGGATATGCCGGTGAAACTTCGGTACATCGAGCATACTGAGCCATGAAGCATGGGTCGTCCTGTGATGCGGATGTTTGGGTGAATTCTCACCGAAACCGACGACATAACTCCCGTTTCTCGGATTATCTCCCAGTGCATAGTTGATCTGTTTTTCTGCGAAGGTGCGGTATGCTTCCTTTTTTGATGCAGTACCGACAGAATCGTCGTCTGCCCAGACAAATGCAAGAAACGCCGCAGCTGATGCATAACGGAGTGATCCCCAGTTATCGAGCCAGGCAAGGCCACCCGGGGTGTAATTAAGTCCTCCATCGGGGAGCCACCAGTCCAGGTTGATTTCAACAACCCTTGCATATTCCGAATCCCCGGTAACCTGGGCCAGTTTTATACATGCACCATAGGAAACATCATCCCAGCAGTGGGTATGGTGTCCGCCCAGGGTGACGATTGGCGTATAGGAGGTGGCTTTATCCAGGTATTCCTGTTCCCCGGTAGCAATGTATAACCAGGTCGCAGCCCAGGTGAGATCATCGTCAAAACTCCCTGACTGGTAGAAGTTAGCAAGGGGGAATTTCCCCTGGTAGGTATCTGCAAAGGTGAATAACTCCCTGGCATGGGAAAGGCATGTTGCAGCATATGACGGGTTTGTCGGTTCAAAGATGAGGGAAGCAAGGGTGAGTGCGCCCGAGACCTGGCCTGCTATATCCGAACCGGGGGTGGAGGAATTTACCTTAAAGGAAGTCCGCTCGGTAAAAAGGTGAACAACTTCCGGGGGCACCCAGCAGCTGTGGTCGGATTCGCCATATCCGCAATCATAATAATAGACATTCGGTTCAGGATGACATTTTATAAAATAGTCTGTTGCCCATTTAATCTCATCAAGAATAGTGTCCAGCAGACCTGCCTGTTCGAATGCATCACGGTATTCATATACTGCCCAGGCAAGCTGTCCCGCTGCAAACGACATGGGAAGCCCGAATTTGACATGATCGCCGGCATCATACCAGCCGCCGGTAAGATCAAGCCCCACATCTTCCCCGTCATTCATACAGGAATCTGCCCTGTAGGGAAGGATATAGTCATCCGGGAGATCACCGGAACGCTGGGCTTTGTAGAAAAGAATAGCCTTCTGGAGTGCTTCCCCATACTTGTAATATGCTCCTCCTGAACGGGGTTCTGCAATAATTGTGGTGCTTAATAATAATAATAATCCGGTAATGATGGTAAACAACAACATAAAAGATGGTTTTTTTCTTACTTTTTTCATTATAATGTCTCCTCTTTTTTAGATAATTAAATTTATAATGATTTATTCTACAATGCGAACAGGCCTTTGTCAAGATTTTTCGGGTGTGATTTCCAAATCGGGTTTTTGAGAGGGTAAAGTGGTGGCAGAGCCGCCACCTCCCCGTTGTCGCAATAGGGTCGATTCCCTATAAGTGAATGATGTCGCCTTTTCTTCTTCTTGACCTGCATCATACAAATGACTCCCTGTTAATTGAATTACCGATGATAGCCTTAATGCTATTCACTTAGATGTTGTTCTTAGCTGGGTTGGAACCTTCCCCGGAAAAGGAAAGGGATGGCCTTTGTTGTGAGACTTATGCCCCAAGGTTAACTGATACCATGCAAATACATAATAAAGAAAAATGTACAGGGTGTGGGAAATGCACTTCTGTGTGTCCGCAAGGGGCTATATCATTAGTAAATAAGATAGCGGTTATTGATTATAATAATTGTATTGAATGTGGAATATGTTCCCGTACCTGTCCTCATCAAGCCATTTATGCAGGAGATGAGTCCGATCAGCAAATTCTTCAAGATCAAAACGCGGGATTTTTAAGTCCCGGTATCGGACAGGGAAGAGGATTGGGAATGGGGCGGGGGAGAGGTCTGGGCAGGGGTCCTCGTGATGGATGTGGTCGTGGAAGAGGTGGCGGCGGGAGAAGAAGATAATAAAATTACAGGAATATTTATTACAGAAGAGATTCTATCGTGTATATAAAACTAAAGCAAATTGGTATTATAAAAACACCATATACAGATAATACTCCTTATCAACCTGTGGATGACGAGAAAAAGATTCCAGAGAAGATGCCAATTATGGATTGATGGATGGGAAGGTGATATGGAACATTTGCTTCTGCACATAAAGGGGATTCCGCATGGATACTGATCGTTATTGAGGATTATGTAATGGAAAATAAAGAAAAGAATAATCCAGGTTTTAAATTTGATCAAATAAAATTCTTTCCTATTTCTTTTTTAGCAATATGTCTGGGTTTAATTGGATTTACTTTAGCCTGGCAGAAAGCAGAGCAAATTTTAAGATTACCATTATTCTTCTTTAAAGCAGCTTCATGGGTGATATTTGTTGTTTTTAACTCTATCATTTTACTTTTAATTATTAAAACTATTTTTGCTATAAAAAATAAACGAATATGTATTGAGGATGTTGATTAGTAATATAGTAATATGGTATTAAATGAAGGAGGTACTATTATGCCATGGGTTAATAAAGATATGTGTACAGGTTGCGGAGTTTGTGTAGAGAATTGTTCATCAGACTCAATTCAAATTGCAGATGATGAGACCATCATAGAGGCTGATTCTTTAAGCAATCTTTTTGAGATTGCAAAAAGATTGCATGAAGCGGTCCCGCGCTGTGATGTGAAAAAGGTTGTCACTTCCATAAAGATTGATGATAGAAAAGATAAAAAATTATCTATACCTGGAAAAATAAAATCAGTAAGGGACAAATTGAATAATGGGAAATAACTCCGGTAAAGGAACAGGGAATATGAGTATTGCAGAAAACTATCAAAAAATTAGAAAAGAAATTCCTGAATATGTATCGATCGTATTAGCAGCCAAAACACGAACCAGGGAAGAAATAGTACAGGTCATAAATGCAGGTGCTACGGATATTGGGGAAAATTATGTTCAGGAAGCCGAACAGGTTTATAGTATGCTTGGGGATGCTGCACAAAGAGTAAGATGGCATATGATAGGCAGCCTTCAGAAAAATAAAATAAATAAAGCACTTTCCATTTTTGATGTTTTCCAGACAGTTGATTCGATTGAGATGGCATATGCCATTGATAAACGGGCTAAAGCGGCCGGAAGAAAGAAAGTTTCCGTTTATATTGAAGTAAATATAGGCAGTGAAATAACAAAAGCCGGAGTAAAACCGGAATATAATCTTATTGAAAAACTGGCAAAGGAGATATCGCAATTAGAGTACATACGACTGGAAGGTCTTATGACGATGGGACCAAGGGTTGGGGATCCGGAAAAAATAAGGCCATATTTTAAAAAAACAAAAGATATATTTGATAAATTGAAATCATTATGTCTTCCCAATGTTAATATGAAGACTCTGTCTATGGGTATGTCGAATTCATATAAAATATTTTTTAAGGAGGCAACAATGCTAAGAACTGATTTAAAACACCTGGAAACAGACGAGGAAACTCAAAGCGTATTGAAGGAGAATGAAAATGTAATGATCTGTTGTGGGAGGATGGGACCTATGTGTATTCCGGTTTATGGAATTATGGAGGAATTGGAACAACAATATCCCCATGTTGCTTTCAGGGACATGGATTTTGATATTGAGGCAGCATTTTTCATCAGAGATCTGCCGGAATGTTCAGGGTTTATGGGCTTGCCTTTTACGGTTTATTTTAAAAATGGGAAAGTTGTGGCTGCAACTACCAGTATCCAGAGTAAAAAACAGATTACTCGAATATTGGATAAGGAATTCGGCAAAATCTCATAATTCTTTCTAATAATGAAATTTCATGTCGAGGATATTTATCTGGCAGTACACCATAATAATTCTGCTAGTGGATTAATTACTGTATATCAAGCACTTGAATTGCCGGAGCATACAAGAATAATATTTTTAAATTTAAGTTTGGTCATGGAATATACCCGGAGTGTAAAACAAATTATTTTTTTTTAGTTTAGTAATGAAAATGGTTACCAATACTATTAAGGAGGTTTTTGAAATGCCAGGTTTCGATGGAACAGGCCCTTTAGGAGGAGGTGGTAGCGGGAGTGGTTTTGATACTGGCAGAGGAAGAAATAAAGGGAACCGCTCTGGTGCCGGACCTGCAGGGAATTGCATATGCCCTTCTTGCGGGGAAAAAATAGCTCACAGACAGGGGCTTCCCTGCTATAACGAAATATGCCCGAAGTGTGGTACAAAAATGGTGAGGAAATAAAAAGAAAAATGGTTAATAATCCTGCTATTCTGACTCCTCGGGAAAATATCCTGATTGTAATTCTATGAGGTGCTGAACTGAATAATTTTATTCGATGTCATAATATATTTTCTGTCTTATTCATTAACAATATCCTGATTTTCATATTTCTTCAGTGCTTTTACTAATGTCCTTTTTGCCAGACATATACAGTCTTTTTTTTCAGTTGGTAGCCCATCTATATACTGTAATACGTCATCTTCAGTAATCTCTTCTGCTTCTTCTATTGATTTGTTTTTAATCATTTCAGTAAGCGCTGAACCAGCCACATGAGCACCAACACATCCTATGGTCAGGAAAGAGGCATCAATTATTTTATCATCTTTGATTTTCAAGAAAAATTCCATGGTATCACCACAAGGGCCGGTATATAAAAAGCTTGTATCAGCTTCCTTTATTTTGAATAAATTAATTTTATTAATATAAAAATCAATTGCTTTATCAGAGTATCCTGATTTTTTTAATAAATTTTCCATTTCACTCATATAAGCCTCCTTCCACTAATTTTAATAGACACTTATTGTATTGATTACTCAAGTGCCCCCATCACTCCAGATATGGTCATTTCCAAATCGATTCATCCATACTTCCCCGGGCGAAAGATATTTTTCTATTTCCTCTTTATCAAATGAAATCTTGTAATTCTCTATATATTCCATGATTATTTCTTTTGCTTTTATAAGAGAAATTGATTTTTCTCCGGCTATCTCCTTATCCTGAGTACTTATATCGGGATGCCATTCTTTGATATAGGTGTTTATTTTTCTTTTTATTTCTCTGATTGTTTCTTTATCCTCTAAAGAAAATAAATCTTTTGCCTTTATAATTTCTTCGTATTTTCCCAATTATCGACCTCCTTTTTTTGACTTTTTATAACGATAAAAGAACCTTCGCCATATCCTTGTTTTACAGGTTCTATGTCAGATAGTAACGCTACAGGTTTGAAAAGTGTCTGATTAAAAGTAAAAGTATTAAACCCGGATGATTTTAAATGGAAAACCACCTCATCCACTGAATAAAAAGTAGCTTCTCTGTAAAAAACACTGTTTGCTTTATTTTTCCGATATATCTGTCCGAGAGGACTGTTTTTATCTATAAACCCGATGATAAAAGATCCGTCTGGTTTTAATATCCGATAAACTTCTTTAAATGCAGCATCAATATCATCTAAAAAGCAGATTGTCGTTACCATCAGTACAAAATCGAATTGCATGTCCATATAAGGCAAATCTTCAGCTATACCATTACAGACTTTAATTCCTTTTTCTTCTGCTATTTCTCTCATTTTATTCGACGGATCGATACCGTATGTAATACCCAGTTGAGCTGCAAATCGGCCAGTACCTACGCCAATTTCAATTCCTTCAGCAGCTTTGGGAATAACTTTTTTAATAGCGAATAACTCTGATCTGTATACATACTCATTTCTTTCAAACCAATTTTCATATTGTTCTGTATTTTCTTCAAATGGCTTTATTATTGCCATCTCATTACCTCTTTAAGTTAAAATAGCATACATTCAAATTATCCTGTACAAGTTTCGCCAGAGAATCCATTTCTAACAAAAACTATAACTCTTTCCCAGGATACCAATCCTGCATTTATCAGCAAACTGCTTTTTAAATAGTTCAATATTCTGTATAAAACTGACCAACTTTCCCGTTTGTTAAGAAAAGCCGATAATCCGGTATGACAGCATCCACATACAAGAATAAAACAGTTTTTTATAGGAATAATAAGAGCGTGTTCCGTTATTCCACCATAATCAGAAGATGATAAGGGATTGGTTTTCATTCTCTTTCAGGTCTTTCTGAGTTTCCTCATCTGTTTCCAAATGCTTTAAATTTGTATGTAATATAGTTTCCTCATTAAAAATAGTTTATATATATTCAGTTCCCCTGATCCTGGATATATACTTTTCACAGGACAATGCTGCTGTCACTCCATCGCCAACAGCAGTTGCTATCTGGCGATATGTATTGGCACGCAAATCTCCTGCTGCAAAAATTTTTCATCTGACATCGCTTTCTCCCTTTTTTACATTTTATAATGATATTGCCGGACTCTACATTGCTTCCACAGGATAACATCTATAATTATTTCCAGAAAAAAAATTAATGATAATGATTTCCATTATTATTATTGACAATATATGCTATATTTAATAATATGTCAATATGTTGATAGTTTTCATTATTAAATTTTTTTGAAAAGGATAATAATTATGAAAAAAACTGATGTATTAATAATTGGAGGCAGCGCTTCCGGTATTGTCGCTGCAATTACAGGGAAAAATCAATATCAAGATAAAAGTTTTCTTATAATCCGTAAAGAAAAAGATGTTCTTGTTCCTTGTGGGATTCCCTATATATTTGGTTCACTGGAAAGTAGCACATTCGATGTTATATCTGATGATAAATTAAAAAATACCGGGGTAGAAATTATGATTGGAGAGGTTGTCGCTATAGACTGCACGAATAAAGTATGCATGACAGCCGAAAATGAAGAGATCGGTTTTGAGAAACTTGTTATTGCTACAGGCTCCAGTCCTAAGATTCCCAGAGGAATAAAGGGGATTAACCTTGAAAATGTTTTTACAATACCCAAGAATAAGATATATATAGATGGAATTTTAGAAAAACTTAAAGATGCACAAAAAGTAGCAATTATTGGTGGTGGGTTTATTGGAGTTGAGTTGTCTGATGAGTTAAATAAAAAAGGCAAGGCCGTAACAATTATAGAAATATTACCATACTTATTAAACACTGTATTCGATGAAGAAATGGCAGTGAAAGTTGATGAATCTCTTAGTTCCAGGGGTGTAAAAGTAAAAACAGGTATGGGAATTAAAGAGGTAACAGGGGAATCAAAAGTTTCTGGTGTGATTTTACAAAATGGAGAAAAAATTGAAGCTGATATGGTTTTCCTTTGTACAGGTTATAAACCAAATACTGAATTAGCTTATAAATCGGATATAGAAGTAAACAATATGGGATTTATAAAAGTAGATGAATATATGAGGACAGATAAGAAGGATATATTTGCAATTGGAGATTGTGCAGAGAATAGGGATTTTATTACCAGAAAGATAATCACACCAATGTTGGCATCTACTGCCTGTGCCGAAGCCAGGGCAATGGGGTTAAATCTGTATAAGTTATCAACGGTAAAAACATTCAATGGTACTATTTCTATATTTTCAACTGTTATTGGAGATAACTGCTTCGCTGTTGCCGGAATAACGGAAAATATTGCATTGAAAGAAGGCTTTGATATTGTTACAGCCACTTTTCAGGGGATGGATAAACATCCAGGTAAACTCCCGGGTATGCATACACAAATAGTAAAGCTTATAGTCTCCAAAGATTCTGGTGTAATCCTGGGGGGAAGTATTTCCGGAGGTTTTAGTATAGGAGAACTTATTAATGTTATTGGCTTAGCTATACAGAATAGAATGACTGTAAATTCAATTCTTACAATGCAAATTGGCACTCATCCTTTCCTTACAGCACCTCCGACAGCATATCCTTTTATTCAGGCAGCAGAAATTGCTGCGAAAAAAATTAAGAAATCATAAAATGTTAATCTACTTTTTCTCGTAGCTTTCCAGACCTTCTTTAAGTAATTGCTTGAATCGATCTATCGAACCTTTGTTGATCCTGATCTGAAGGGTAAAGGACTTGCAAAAGCATCGATGATGAAAGTAATGGAATATGCAGGAAAATAAAAATTATTGCTACTGGTACCAGGTTTGCCCAATGAAATATTTTTATGAAAAGGGATTACTTGATGAAAAGTGGGTTTCTGATTATTGCTGGATAAACAATCCGGATTGTATAAGGAAAAAAATGGAAGAGCAGGGAAAATATCATCCGGACAATATGCTGCCGGATGGTACTATCAGGGAGGAATTGTCGATTCCACGAAAAAAATAGGAGAGAATATTATGAAAAAATCAATAAAAGAAAAGAGATTTTCTTAACATATATTCAGAGCCCCAATTGATGCACTAAAGATTGCCCAATACTATATTGGTTTAGATACTTTTAAAAATAGTAACGGTCAATTCACCGCTATTATCGCCATAACATTCAGGGCAATCATATATCCTGAAACTGAATACACTGTTATTCCCCTGTATTATAGTAGAATAATAATGTGTGTCATTATATAGTCCCCAGTTAATATTCTGCCCATTGAGGAAAAGGGAAATATCCCAGCCAGAAAAAGCTGGAAAAACTGTAATAAACCGGCAATCATCGGTAAGCCATTCTGCATCGGCATACCGTGCATAATCGCATCCCCCTCCATCAGGACAGGTCACCGGATCACATCCGCCCCATGTAAAGGTACCGGAAACAACGATTTTATACTCGGATGCCGATGAATAGTGGTTTGATGAATATACCGTATTGCCGTTTGCCGGGATGGCCAGGGTTTCCACAAGTTCAAAGCCGCAATAACAACTGAGAACATAGTAATTAAATCCGCCGTTTGCAACTGCCCTGTTGTAATAGCCATCAAATTTCGCGCCTTTATAATGTTTTACCAATGCACCCATCCTGCCCATTTTTGCTGTCCAGATCGACTGGTCAATGCCTTCGATGACAGTGGAATGATCCACCCCTTTGTATCTAACAACAACTTTGTATCCGTTGTTCAAATAATTCTGTACTTCGGATTCCTGAATTTCCGTAAAACTGCCATCCGAAATGAATTTCCCTGTTAATGGCTTATCAATCTGGCATTTCGGCATACCGAAATTATATGTCCAGGCATAACCATGGCAATTATATGTACCTTCTACTTCTATCAATTCTATTACACCCCAACTCGGGTCATTTATTTTGGCTTCTACCTCCATCTGTACCAGGCTTTTTTCCATTTCAGAAAGATGTTCGGAGCAATCTGCATCAATGAAATATCCATGGCAGGGTGTATAAAATTGAACCCGGGTAGGAGGTGATGGAGATGGTGTCGGGGTGGGCGTTGGAGTATTTGCCGGAACGGTTGTTGATGTCGGGGTAGGTGATGGAGTTGATGTCGGGGTGAGTGTCGGAGTATTTGTCGGAACAGGTGTCGGGACGGCTGTCGGATCTGGCTCATCCGGTGGAAAAAGAGGACAGGAGAAAAGAAATAATATACATATACCTGGTAAAAGGCTTAATAAACAAAGGGAACGCTTTTCCATCGATTTACCTTTATTAATTCTATTCGTAATTGAATTATTGTATCATTGGTATACTATTTTGTCAACCCGATTATAATTGATGGGTGCGATTTCCCAATCAGGTTTTTTTAACAAAAAACCGTAACTGCTCCCCCGATAGTAACCACTCATCTTCACTAATCGGCAC
>JAFGQK010000111.1 GCA_016935735.1 Spirochaetales bacterium
CAAGAAAAATCCGAATAATGAAGGGGAGGTATCCTCGGGGGTGGTGTCGAATGTGAAGATAAACGGGAAGGAAGCCGCGGTGCTGGGAAGCATGGTCAAGACCTGCAACGACCCCCAGCCCCAGGAAACGTGCACGATCATAGCGGTGGGAGCGCCGGTGGTACTCCCCATCCTGATGCCCGGGATGGACCCGGACCAGTTTGAAAAGGACGGGGGCACGGTGTTTAACAGCGGGGAGCCGGTGACCACAAAGGCAAAGACCCGGCAGGCGGATAAGCAGCCAAAACTTAAGAACCCGAAGTGGAGTCCGGATAAGGTAAAAGTGGGTGAAGAAACGACCCTGTGCGTTGATTGCGTTGACCAGTATGAAATGGCCAATGTGACCTTCACGATATGGGAAGAAGGTGCGGACAGGAAGAAAGACTCGCCGGTTGTGGTGCTTAAGGGCCAGAATATGGATGGAAAGGCAGAGGCAAAGTGGCGGTATAGTATTGATGATTTTGTTTTTCCCTATAAGCAGAGTGATATTGTCAATTATCTTGAAGAAAAAATGGGAGTGCATATTGATCCGGCAGTCAAACATCTGCTTATCGATGATTATAAGGATGAATACGATAACCCGGTAAAAAAGGAAGCCAAATTCTTTTTTACGGTAAAATCATTTCGCTGTGAAGAAGGGGAATCCGATCCTGTTACCATAGGCAGTACGAGCAGTATTATATTTAAAGATCCGTACGGTAACCCGATGAAGGGTGTTAAGTACAAAATATACGGACCGGATGGTAAAGAGCGAAGCGGTGAAACAGGCGATGACGGTAAAATTGATGAGAAGGGAATAATCCCGGGAAAACATCAGATTAAATTTGAATATCCGGATGAAGAGTAGAAACGATGAGTACAAAAGAGAATACAGAAAAAAAAGTAACTATAACCCTGCCCAGGAAATCGGAATACAACATGGCTTATATTGCAGGGCAGGACTATGATATCGGGCAAAAAATAAAAGTCCCGGTAATCGATGCACATATGCATATCCAGAGTAATAATATTGCACCATGTACCTTACAATGGGGAATGATGCGCAGCTTATTGGCATCGGCATTGGCAAATAACCAGGATTTATTAAAAGAAGCGTTCGAGAAAACAGAACTCTATTCAGGGATTGCAAAATGGGGTGCGATTCCTTTATGGATCTTTGGTAATTTTCTTGTCCCTGTCCCGCTGCCAGTGATAAGAAGCGCATCATTAGGGGCTGCTGTTATTATTACAATCCTGGCAGATGCGGTGAACAATCTGGTAAAATACCTGGAAAAAAAGGATATTGATGATATAGGAAATCTCTTATTAAGAAAAGCGGACAAAGAATTACTGAATACCATCCAGGCATGTGCAAGCCCCCTTCTTATGGGGGATTTTGGGAAACTGGGTGTTCTTGATACCGATGTGGTGGGGAAAGTATTTATGGGATATGATGGGGAACTGGATGTTCAGGACTACGCAGTAACATACCAGACATATGAACATATAAAGGAATTATATAACCTGGATGCAGATAAATTTCCATTTGAAAATTCTCTCATTAATACGGCGAGTGACAAGTTTTTAGAGAAAATGTCGGAGGAAAAGGCAAGAAATCTCATGAAAGCCAGGGAAAAAATGATGCAGAATTTCAGCCACTTTACTAAATATTATTTTGAAAACAGGGCAAAAACTCATCTCTATTATACCCTGCCAATGGATCTGGAATACGCACATTACTGGGGATATTACAGCCTGCCGATCTATCTTCCTAAAAGCTCTGAGGATTTATATTTTATTTCAGAAGTGCCGTATTACCTGGGATTCATGGATAACCTCCGTTATTTTGTCAGCTATATTGAAAAAGAAAAAAATAGCCAGGATAAAATTTTACCTTTGAAAGTAAAAGAATTAGTTTCAGACAGGGTGCAGAATAAGATTATAAACCCTTCAAAAAAGAACATTGATTCGAAAATCTTGAGGAAACTAGAAAATCACTATGAAAACCTTACGAAACTGGAAACTGCTTTTGTAAATGACAGCACCTTAAAAGGGAAGATAGATGAATTGGAGACTATTATCGATGAGGTGAAACAAACAATAAATAAATTGGTCTCTGGCAGAACAGAAACAAAGGAAAGAGGAATTATAGAAAGATTGACTGTTGATGTTATCTATTATATATGCGGTATCATAGATGAATATATGAAACAAGCAGATCGGAAGAATAGGGAAACAGGGGTGTATTCCTCCGTCCCGGCGGATTATCAAGACTCTGTTAAACAAAAAATAGAAGAGATTGCAAGAGATGCAGAAGAACTCTATAAAGCATATCATACCTTAAGCTGCTATGCCGGGAAAAGAATCGAAGACCTGGAAGAATTTTTTAAAGAAAACCTGGATACACTCATCATAAGATTGGAAAAGAAATTATTCTTTTATATGGATGATTGTATTTATTATCTTTTGTTCATTCGGTCGGAAGAGCAAAGCGGCAATACACTGGCCGAAGGCCATTTTTATAAGCAGAGTTTTAATAATTCCTATAATACCATAATAAAAAATAAAGAAGACGTAATAAATGATATCCAGGAAATTGAAAAAGTATTAAAGAAAGAGATTGATACGGTAAATGAACAGATCGATGTCTATAATGCGGGATACAACAAGATACTCTGGCATGGAATAAAACCGGGAAATTACAGAAATTATTTCAGGTTTGGATATGTTCAATGCAAGGATATTGAAAATGTAGAAAATGAAGAAAAAACACAAATCGTGGATAAACAATTAAACGATCTGTTTTTAACCGTTCATTTTGCAGACTGGTCATTCGAATTATCAACAGAAGAAAAGAACAAAATAAATGAAGCAGCCGATACCCTCATACAAAAATGTATTTCACTCTATCTTCGGTATTTATGTAAAGTCCATATAAAAATTCTTGGTCACACTGGGTTTTCGGAAGAGAGTAAAAATGACCGGGGATACCTGGCAAAATTGCAGACACTTTCAGAGAACAGGGCCGAAGCAGCAAAAACGGCTTTGCTGGAAGTACTGGGAAACTATGAATCCCTTGTTACTATTACCACAGAGGGGTGTTCATATAACTATCCTGTTGTAAGTTTTTCTGATAAAAGTGTTTCCATTCAGAATTTACGATCGGAAATCTATATAATGAAGGGTGGCATATCCCATGATGATGATGAATATGAAAAATATCTTGATAAGCCTGTCAACCATTACCTTGAGATTGCACCGGGGAACGAAAAAAAATATTTTGAACCATATTCCGTCGAATTGGCACGAACTATCGCGACAGGGCTGCGGTATCCGCTGAAAATCCTGCCATTTTATAAATACGATCCGAGAAGACACTACGAGGGTGGAGAGGGATTTTTGAAAAAACTTGTAAAAGACATAAAAGAAAATCATGGGTTTTTTGAACTGGAACATGGTGAAGATATGAAAAAACCGATGCTTTTACCGGTGGATTTTACTGATGCTTATCTACTGAATTTATTAAAAAAGAATAAAGAGGAAAACCAATTTGCATTCGATAACCTCGATACATTAAAAATCGGGATATGCTGGGGTTATAAAATGTATACCATGCTTGGATATCCTCCCAAGCTTTTTGATACGAGCACATATCCGGTAAAGAATGATGCGTTTAAAGGGCGTTTTGATCATTATGAATCCTTTTTCAGGCATTGCGTATCTGCGAAAATTCCGATTACCTGTCATGGTTCTCCCGCCGCAATGACCATAGCAGATTCGATCCTTTATCTAAAAGAGCATAACAATGAATCCCCCGAATCCGATAAATTCAAAGACCGGATGTACTACCATATCCCGGAAGAAATTAAGGAATCCCTCCAGTTCATTGATGATTCCTTTGTACGCCCGGACAGCTGGCGTAAAGTCCTTGAAACGCAAGGTCTTGAAACATTGATACTGAATCTCGCCCATTTCTGCGGGTATGATTCATGGTTTGACCATGAAGGAAAGAATGCGAAATACGCGGAACCGGATTGGAGGGATGAACTTATCGGCCTTGTACGTGATTTTGAAAATGTGTATACGGATATTTCCTGTTATAATAATGTGGAAGAAAATCTCAAGAACAAAGTAAGTATTGCTGAATATAATGGAATTATTGATAAACTGGATAATGATGATAAACGATTATTTGAAAAGGCATATGAACCTTATTATATTTATTTCCAATTTGGAAGAATCTTAAGCCATTACCGGTTGGCTGCCAATGAGGAAGAACAGAGGGTCGTACGGCGTATCCTGAGAAGGAAAGGATTAATTAAAGACAACCTGGAAGAAGTGGCAGACAACCTGGCAAAAAAAATAAATGAAGAACCCAAATTAAAGGACCGCATTCTTATGGGGTCTGACTGGCCCATGTTTGAGAGAACCTTTACAGGAGCCGGGGAATATTACTCCCGGATGTTTGAACTCCTTACAAGAGTGACAAAACATCTTAAAGAAGATCATAACCAGGACTGGGATGCCTGGCATCAATTCAGTGTGATTAATCCTTTGCGTTTTCTAGGCATATTAAAAGATGAAGACAGGGAACAGATGACACTGGATATGGAAAAGATTGAAAAGCATAAACTGGCGATTGAGAATTTCCTGGATTATGAAGGTGATGATGAAAAGGAAGAAATATTAATAAAAGATTACCGAATCTATGATGATATTTCCAAGATTTTAAAAAGCGATTCCGGGATACATAGTCTGGCTGGAAACTTTAAAAAACTCAAGGAAATAAATGAGTTTAAGATTGACCAGTCAGATAAAATACTTGATCCTGCCGATAATGAAAACCTGTTAATCTTGAAAGAATAACAATATGAAGCGTACACAAAGTATTTTTTTTATATTTTTAATCGTATTCATACAATGTAAGATTCCTCCAAAGATAACAGATGAGGAAAAAGAACAAATTTA
>JAFGQK010000112.1 GCA_016935735.1 Spirochaetales bacterium
AGAATTCAGCAACAGTGAAAACACTATAGGTGTTTCAAGCCGCTATCTGGTTGACGCCAGGGTGGAATATGAGATCAATAAATATAAGCTGTTTTTTGAGATCGATAATATGTTTGATAAAGATTATATCCAGCCCTTTCTGATTCCGGGAAAACCGAGGTTTTATTACATGGGAGTAAGATACTCATTTTAATTATTTAAGGAGAAAATATGTCGGATAACAAAAAAGGGTTCAGTTTAAGATGTTTTGTATCTGTTATGACATTATGCACATTTCTTATAACAGGCGTTTCAGGCCTGGTCCTTCTTCTTTCGGATGGACATGGCTCATCCGGCGGTGTCATGATCAACTGGAATGAGATGCATGAAATTGCCTGTATTTTTTTTGCAATTTTTGGAGTGTGGCACTTAATATTGAACTTAAAAGTGCTGTGTGCCTATTTTAAAGACAAGGATAGGCAGTTTTCCTTCCGTCTGGACTGGTTAATCCCGGTTGTGATTGCATTGGTCTTTTTGGTTACTATTTCTTTTATCCCGGCAGAAAGACATGAATACCGTGGTTATAATCCCGAAGATTTTTATAAAAGATCAAAGGGGCACGGTCATTAATAACCCTTTCATAGGAGGAACTGCTGTTGATCATCAATGGCAGTTCAAAGGGGGTTGAATCATTGAATGAAAGAATATACAGGCTGGGTGATTATAAGATAATAGAATCCGATACTGGAATTTTGCATTGGGAGGCCCATTCCGGTGTCGGTATGTTCAGGCGTGGGATGTGTTATCTAAAGGGCGACATCCTGTTTATTAACCAGACTGAGAACCAAAAACAAGGTTTTTTAAAACTGGAGTTTTTAGAAAATTTTAAGACATCTGCATTCTGGTCGAAAACCAGATATTTTTGTATTAATGCAGAGATTTTTTGCTGTATGAACGGGAAAAAGGTCATTAGAGAAGAAAAACTACACTGGATGCATGAAAAAAAACAGGTTACAAATCCGGAGAAAATATCACCGTATCTGCATGGCAGTGATATCGCAGAACTATTGAAAGGTCACTCTTTCAGGCTTCATAAGTATATGATGACAAGAAAGCCTGATGGAGACTTTGTATGGAGTGCACACGCAGGGTCAAACATTATAAAAAGCGGGCCGTGTTTTCTTTTAGAAGATATTGCATTCCTGAAGCCTTTCAGGAGCAGTATAAAAGGTATGAACAGACAGCAATATATTGCCGGCCTGGAACAGTTACCGGAATGGAGGCAGACCAGGTATTACACAGATAAGTGCTTCCCTGAGAAGTGTGAAAGCGTAAACCGGATCATAGAAGAAAAAAAATTATGGAAAGGTTTTCTGAAATCAAAAAATGTCGAAACCGGTAACCATGGTAGCGATAAGGGGCCATTGCCCTCTAAAACAAATCAAATTGTTCAATCAAGAGAATTAAAAGACAAGACTAAACAATTTTTTAACCATAGTAAAATAATAAAGACCTTAACATCGATCCTGTTTGTTTTTATCGTTTCATCAATAATCATATTTTTGCTGATTAACAGGAGAGGTCACGGCGAAAGATCTTATTATAAAAGCGATGACTATTCACATCGCATTTTCAGGAAGCATTAGACACTGAAAAAATATTTTTGATAATGTTTACTTTCTATTTTCACAATCTTACATGAGGTAGATAGAAATGGCTCATCAAATATAAGATAGTACTTCAGGAACACTCCAAAAATGAAAAAACAGCAGGTACGACAATATATATTATTTTAAAAGGGAGTTAAAGCGATGATAGAGTCTTTACGAACTGGAATCACATTCGGATTAACATCTGCTGTCATTACAACCCTTGGTCTTATGGTGGGACTGCATTCAGGGACACATTCAAGAATTGTAGTGTTAGGCGGTATTTTGACTATTGCTATTGCCGATGCTTTTTCAGACGCATTAGGAATACATGTTTCTGAGGAAGCAGAGAATATGCATACAACCAGACAGGTCTGGGCAGCTACTGTGGCTACTTTCCTGGCTAAATTCCTCTTCGCCCTTACATTTGCGATACCCATTCTACTTCTACCTCTTTTTACAGCAATTGTGGTCAGCTTAATCTGGGGCATGTTGATTTTGGCGATTTTAAGTTATGTTATAGCAAGATCACAAGGTGAAAAAACCTGGAAAGTAATCAGTGAACATATTTTCATTGCCTTGGTTGTAATAGGCATTACTCATTTGGTCGGTGACTGGGTAAGCTCTTTCGGAGAATGAGTAGAAACAATTATAATTATTCTGAAAGCATGATTTACGGCATGAAATTGTATTATAAATGTCCATATAGCATGGGGGAATAAATGAAAACTACCGGATTTAAATTCATTCTCAACATTTTTCTGTTTATAACTTTTCTTTTCCTGATGGATGAGTGGTCTTTTTTGGGGATCGCCTTCCACGAGATCGCAGGCCTTGCAATATGTCTCTTTTATATCCTGCACAAGGCATTGAACTGGCAGTTTATCAAGGAAACCACAAGAAGGCTCTTCGGTAAAATCCCGGGCAGGAGCCGCATCAACTACATTATTGATGTCCTGCTGCTTGCAGGATTTACTTTTATCATCATCAGCGGCATGGGCATAGCCAAGACTATTGATTTCACCTGGCTCGGGTTTACTAAAGATAACTTTATTATCTGGCGTTTCATGCATACAAGCGTGTCCATGATTGTACTTATGCTGGTGGGAATTCATATTGGGATGCACTGGAGCTGGCTCCTTGCCCGGTTTTCCGGATCAGGGACATGCAATGTAAATACCGCCGGGAGAAAAATAATGTATGGGGTGCTTGTTGCAGGGATTATAACCGGAGCGGTATATTCATACAAATTTCTTGATTTCGGTGGAAAAACGACGATATTTTTTAAGATTGTCGCCGGGGATCAAAACATGATGAGAATGCCTCCTAAACCTGCTCCAGGAAATGCAGATTTCAGACCTCCGGAAGGATTCAGAGGCGGGGAACGTCGAGAATTCAGGCCGGGCGCCGAAAGGTTCGGGCATCCTGGCGAACAGGGCGCACATGGGCCTTTTAGGGGAAAAGGGATGCACGGCAAGCCGGGTGCAGGGAATATCATATCCCTCAGGAATGTAATACCATATGCGTTTATACTTGCATTTTTCATTCTGGTTACTCGTGCTCTGGATGTATCCATAAGAAAAAAACAGCGGGTAGGGTCATCAGATTGAGTCCGGGCAGTTATGTATTGACATAATGCGCTTCCCTTTGTTAAGGATAATTCCTTTCAATCGTCCGGATGAAAAAGAGAGCCTTTTCCCGGACGATTGTTTTTTATTCATTAAAGAGGAGATCAAATATGGGCTTAATAAACGGGTCATGCAGTCTTACACGCTTTATCGTGGAAGACCCGCTTC
>JAFGQK010000011.1 GCA_016935735.1 Spirochaetales bacterium
CACCGATTACACCGATTTTTCTATCTATTTCTGTGTAATCGGTGGTTTCCCTTTTCTTCCATTAAATAATTTGCGGAGCTATGTTCTTATTACCATATTTCAGGAATAAGCCTGTATTTTACTTTTTGCCGGTATTCATCATATCCTTTAAGGTCTCTAAGGAGCATTTGTTCCTCTTTCCGTATACGAACTGCATAAATGAACGGTAAAAATATTACCGGAATTAACCCTATCAATGAACCCAATGTAAGGGGAATACCAATACCCATAATGATACCGCCCATATACAAAGGATGCCTTACAAGTTTATAGGGTCCTGTAGTAATAACTTTCTGGTCCTCATGAATCCTGAGCCCTTTTGATGCAAAGGAATTTTCCCGTATTACGAAGAATAATATCAAATAAGAGATAATCAAACAAGCGAAACCGATACAAGACAGGAAAAAAGGGATCTGACTCCAGCTAAAACGGTAGTCAAAGGAAGGTAAAAGAAAAAGAACCAGGAAAAGGGTTGCAATTAACACCATAATAATATTATCCCCTTTTTCTGTGGAGAGCTTTCTTCGCTTTTCCAGTGTGGAAGGATCTTTTATAATAAAATAAATGGATTTGAGAAGAAGATATATAGCCAAAGAAACAATGAACATCCACCCATTAATCCAATAAAAATTTCCTGCAGGAAAAAAAAGCAATGCACCAAAGAATACAATTATAAAAGGAATAGTGAGAATATTGGTAACAATTAATCTTGCCCGTTTCATGATTTTCTCCATATTGTATAAATCGTCAACTATAGTGGTAATAATAGAAATAAGAAATATATTAAAGAATCTTAAATAAGGAAACCAGGAAATCAGGAAGATAACATTTAACGGATTTTTTTCTTAATCCGCGTAATCCGATAAATCCATAGTTTTTTTTGATGTTAATCATAATCATGATTCTTTAGAAAATTTAACCTTCACCGGGAATTGTTATTAATCCGTAAGTTTACACCCTTCAGGAATCCCCTTCTATATTGTAAAAATAGCGTTCCGCTTCTTTAATCACCATATCCGAAGGCATATAATCACACCAGAGGGGGGCTTTGTCTCTCATGATAAAAATATATCCCGCGGTATCACCGATGTATCCGGAAATATCGACATTTGCTATCAATTCATTTTCCGGCCCGATAATCGGGACCACGGCATCATCACCTAAAAAAATACCGATAAAATAAATGTGTTCGTCTTCTTTAAAATATTCTTCCACATCAAAAAGGAAGAAGACCCAGTCTTCGGTGACTTCTTCCGGGGGACCGGGGAAAAAGGCAATAATAGCCTTCCATTCCTGTTCCCCGCCAGCCGCGAAATTTTCTTCTGCAAAGAGGAGGTTGCAGGCCGGAATAAGGATGATGAGAATGAAAATAATATGATTTTTCATTTCTTTCCCCTTACAATTAATATCGAATACTTTTAATATAGCACCTTTTAAAAACCGGGGTAAAGTAGTATAGTAGTATTATGTAATAAAAATCGCGGAGGTTTGTATGAAAGGAAATTTTTCCTGTATAAAAATAGACACATTCATTCTTACGCCGGGAATTATCGTACTCTGGATTCTTATCCTCTTTCTTTTCCCGGGCTGTCTGACAGGCAATTCCTCTCCAGATCAGAACCCGGGAAAGGAACTCTTCGATTTTGTGATCCCCTGGGATGATGATTCAAAGACCGCAATCAATGTCCACCAGGAACCCATCTCCCCGGCAGGAAAAGAGGGATTTATCATTGTTAATGCGGACGGACACCTTGCAGACAGGAAAGGGAGAGTACGGTTCTGGGGGGTAAATACCTGTTTCGGGGCGAATTTTCCCTCTCATAAGGATGCAGAAAAGATAGCACGGCATATGGCCAAGTTCGGTATCAATATCGTCCGGTTTCATCATATGGATATGTTTCCTGCTCCCAACGGGATATGGGAAAGTACCTCCCCGGACAGGATACTTGATAATAAACAGCTGGACAAACTCGACTATTTTATTTTCCAGTTAAAACAGAACGGCATTTATGCCGATTTGAACCTTCTTGTATCACGTCCTTTTCACCGGGGGACAGAGCTCCATCCGGATATAGAGAAGGTAAAAGACTGGAAAGACCGTGCAGTAATCGGCATGTTTGATGAGGACATAATAAAACTCCAGAAGCGTTATGCAAAAGACCTTCTGACCCATAAGAATCCATACACCGGCCAGACATATACAGAGGACCCGGCCCTGGCTTTTATAGAGATAAACAATGAAAACGGGCTTATCCATGCATATTTAAACGGGCAGCTCGATGATCTTCCCGGGTATTATAAGGAAGAGTTAGAGACACTCTGGAACAACTGGCTTAAAAAAAGATACAGCAACCAGGAAGAGCTTGAGGAAGCCTGGAATGTTACTGCATATTCCCCGGGAAATGAGATGCTTGTGAACGGGGATTTTACTGCACAGAAAGTGCAGCCATGGAATCTTGAAAAACATGATACTGCCCGGGCAACGACAGAACTCGCCGGTAAAGGCCCGGGAGGAAACCCCGCGGTAAAAATCGATATCACTGCCCCGGGATCTCTCTCCTGGCATATCCAGTTCAACCAATCCGGGCTTGCCATACAAAAGAATGTCCCTTATAACCTTAAGTTTTTTGCAAAAGCAGACAAAGAGCGGGTAATAACAGCGGGAATCGCCATGGCCCACTCCCCCTGGCAGGGTCTTGGTTTCCAGGCAAATGTATCCCTTACAAAAGAATGGCAGGAGTTTGTTTTTTCTCCTTTTACCCTTCACACAACAGATGCTGCATCCCGGCTTAATTTCAGTAATATGGGACTGGAAACGGGAGCAGTCTGGCTTTCCGGTGTTTCCCTTAAACAGGGCGGAACTATCGGGATCGTTCCCGGGGAAAACCTGGAAACAGGGACTATAGAATGTTTCACCTTTCAAAAATCCCGGTGCCGCACAGATGAAGGAAAAAAGGACTGGTTCCGCTTTTTAATGGAAAGAGAGGAATCATACTGGACCGGTATGCGGGATTACATTAAGAAAGAATGCAAAGCTCAATCCCTGGTTTTCGGTACTATCGTCGGATGCAGCACCCCGTCCCTTATGTCCGGGTTTGACGTAATCGACAGCCATTCATACTGGTGCCATCCGGTATTTCCCCACCAGTCATGGGACTACCGGGACTGGTATGTGGAAAACCAGTGTATGATTAATTTCCCGGAAAGGGCAACAGTGACGGGATTATCCATGAAAGCCGTGCAGGGATTTCCCCACGCTGTATCCGAATACAATCACTCGCATCCCAATACCTTTCAAGCCGAGACATTTTTCCTTCTCGCAGCCTATGCATCCCTCCAGGACTGGGATGTACTCATACCCTTTACCTATTCCCACAGGACAAATGAGTGGGGCGCAGGAAGAATTCCCAATTATTTTGATATTGACCAAAACCCGGTAAAGCTTGCTTCTTTTATCCCTGCTGCACAGGCCTTTTTAAAGTACCACATACAACCTGCCAGGAAACAGGTCTCGATCCCTTTTCCCGGGGATAAGGAGATAGAACTCCTGCTCACTGCCCATGCATGGAAGCTTGTGGATGCATCATCAAAAGATATTGATGAGCGTACCGGACTTATTCACCGGGTCAGACTTATTACCGATGGGAGGGAACCGGATACTCATGATCTGGAACCAGGGGATGTGTCTGTCCCGGACAGGGTGTTTGAATCTGATACTAAGGAAATCCTCTGGGATGCATCAAAACCGGGGAAAGGGGTTTTTACCGTGAATACGGAAAAGACCATCTTTATCGCCGGATTTTCTGCAAATGAAACCTTTCGTTTCCAGGGAATTACCATACAACCGGGGAACACCCTCCAGGACGGGTTCTCATGCATCGCCCTGACCTTGCTCGAAGGGGAATCACCGGGAAAGCCGTCCCGTTTTCTTATTACTGCCCTGGGCGTAGAGGATAACAATCATTCAAAGTGGTATAAATACCCGGATACCCCTGTCCCATTTCCCCCGCCTTCCGGGGCTGCTGTCACCCAGAAAGAGTATTATGGCGATCCCCCTTCCAGGGTTGAAGGGATTTCTGCACAATTTACCCTTTCTGTTAACGATAAAGCAGTGAGTGTCTGGGCACTGGATGCAAAGGGCGGGAGACAGGGGGAAGTGCCTGTGGCAAGAAAAGAAGGGGGAATCCGGTTTGCGATTGGACCGGAATACAAGGCTGTGTGGTATGAGATTGTGGTGGAGTGAGAGAAGATTATGTCAGAAAGTAATAACAATACTATCCAATCGATGGTGGAACAGAGTTATGATAAGGTTTTTAAGAAATACCTGATGCTGGAACATGAAAAGGACTGGTCCAGGTTGAAATGACTGGATAAGATATTACAACGCTTAAAGCCGGGGTCTGCTGTCCTGGACCTGGGATGTGGTTCGGGTGTTCCTGTGGATATCGAAATATCAAAAAATCATCACATAACAGGGGTGGATATTTCCGGGAACATGATTAAACTCGCACAAAAGAATGTACCTGGCGGTAATTCTATTCATAATGATATAAGCAAACAGCGTGAAGGAGAAACAGAAGTACCGTATTTCTGGATACTGGCTTTAAAAAAATGAATGGAGGAACCTTATAAGTAGCTCTACAGAGATAATGAAATTCAGTGAGTATGGGAAAGGAACCCTTTTCGATTTATTGATAAATGCATATTCCCTGAATCCGGGTTTTATCCAGCACTACAAAAGCGATTGGGAAGCAGATGTGTGCAGCGGCCCAGATATCTTTTTCTTTCCTTTGTCACTCGTCTCATCATTTTTTTTCCTGCTTTTTATTTTTATTGTCCAGGAATTTCGATTTTCCTATAGTCTAACAAGAGTTAACCACAGATTACACCGATTTCGCAGATTTTAAAACAAATTGTTTTATTGGAATTTTTTCCAAAACATTCAACCCAAAATGTTTGAAAACCCATTTATCTGGTCCATACCTGGCAAACCGGAATTCCATCTCTATATGGCATTTATCACAAATTAATGGATCACTTCCTGTAAGCTTTTTATAATTATTTCTCTGAAACCTCATTACAAATTCCAATCAATGTTACTTTCCCAGGCTTTGAACCAATTATAATGAAATTGATAACAACTTTCAACCCAATGGAAACCCTCTAAAAAGATACAATTTTTTAAAACGGTACCAAACATTTCAAAATGACGTATCCCAGGTATTATTGGAAATAATTTATACTCATCTGTTGTTAAAGAATAATATTCGTTATAACCTTTTAGAAATTTATTCAATGCTTCATAATCCTTTTCCAATTCTTCTTTAGTGGTTTTACTCCAATTATCATTTGCATATATTCCAATATCATATATCCGTGAACCTAATCCGCAAGCATCAAAGTCAAAAATAAAAATCTTTTCTTCGGATGTTTTAATCATATTTCCAGTATGTAAATCGCCATGACAAATACCATACCGAGGTATCTTATGTGTTGTATATTTTTTAAATAATTCTTCAAGCCGATGTCCTATATCAAAAAAATAACTAATTTGCATCTTTTTCCCGGGAAGATATTTTTTAATATCATTAAGTGCGCGTCGAATTAAAAATGTTGTATCAATTGATCTATTTATAATTTTTATGTCGTTATCATCAAATACACGATACATTTGTCCTACTGTTTTCCCAATTTTATATGCATCATTATCATCAAATATGTCAGGTTCCTTTCCCAAAATTCTCTCGAAGACTACGGCATATCGAATTCCTTCAGGGCACTGTAGTTTTGTTACAAGGTCCATATTCCTGTTTCGCAAAATATGAGGAATGACAGCCATTTGTTGAGATAGAAATTCCATCAGAGATGTAGATACATACACTTGTTCAGGGATAATATTTATATAATATACCTTCATTATGTAATAGTGCTGAATAGTGTTTATCAGGTAGACATCATTTCCAGCTATTCCAGTTCTCCAAAAGGAAATAGTAAGATCTTCAGATAAGTTATATTCATCGGATAGCATAATTTTCAAATCATGTTCATTTAATAATGAACGTTTAGATGATATAAACATATTATAATCCACTTAATAAATTATCTATTATCTATTTTACTAACTAACCCACATACATTTTTTATTTGCCAATTCTTTTCTATTTTCAATAGATAGAAAATCAGGATAAACAATTTTTACTGCCTTTTTACATATACTTCTTTAAAAACTCAATCAGTTTCCCGGGATTATCCCCGAAATAATTATACCCTTCAAACCGGTGTTTTTTGTCTTCGATCCAGAGGAGTTCCTTTGGTGCTCTTGTTTTTTCATAAAAACTCTCCACATCCCCTGGTTCTGTCCACGGGTCATCTTTTACCTGAACATACAGTACTGGCACTCGAATGTTCCCCACATACGCAAGGGGAGACATATCCTGTAATGAATGCCCGGTATATTTTAAGCATTTTTTTTCGATCTTCGGGATAAAAGAAGCAAATGCCGGAAACGTAACCTTTATCATTCTCGGTACAAGGATATTCATGGAAACCGGTTGAATGGCAGCAAGACACTTTACTCTGGTAAAGGCATCCTTTGCCCTGTTCATCGCCATTATCGTGGCATTGGCCCCCATGCAATGGCTTACAAATCCGGTATCCTTGTTTTTTAATTGATGATGAGTACGGATAAATTCCAGGGCTCCCACCACATCAGGCCATTCATGAAGACCAACACCGGTAAATCCATTGTTCCCTTTACCGCTTTTCCCATGGTTCCGGAAATCAAAGGTAAGAATATGGTATCCTTCCCTGTTCAGATGGGCTGCTGTTTTAAGAAGTTCAACCTCGATATCCGATACTTTGAATATACCCTGCTTTTTTACAGAGAACCCATAGCGGGTGAAAGGCATGGGGTGGGTGATAATAATAAGCTTATCCAGGGTTCCATGAATAAGCCAGCCTTTTATTATTACATTGTCCGGTGCTCGAAATTCCACATCCTCAAAAGACATACCGTAATCCCCGGGATTTTTTACCAGGGGCTGCCTCCCGGGACAGAGTAGCGATTTTGTAAGGATTGATGTTATCATAGTACATTCTCCGTTAAATTACTGTTATACAAACCATGATTATAATAGAAAAATTCCTTTGACCTGTCAATTCAGGATACACTATCGGGAGCACTTTTAAGATCGGTTTTTTTTACCACAGAACACATGGAACACACGGAAATAAAAGACCGGAAATAAGGTAAGATGAAGTATGAAGGATGAAAAGAAGGATGAAAAGAAGGATGAAGGGTGAATTATGAATTATGAAAGGATGAAGGGATAAGCCCGGGAATATGGAAAAAAAATGAAAAAAATCATTTTTTATGCATGCAGGAAGAAACTTTGGGGCGTTATATATAGTGTTTTGACCAGGATATTTTAACTTTCCTGGATAATTAAGGGAGTAAAGATAACTATAAGAATAATGACATAACTCTTGTTTTCAAAACACTTAAGCTTTGACCATTATACTGGAATGATAGACATGGTTATTATTGTAATAATTGATAATCAAGTGGTCAAAGCAATA
>JAFGQK010000113.1 GCA_016935735.1 Spirochaetales bacterium
CTTTCAATCAATCGTATTAATGGCATATCCATTCCAAGAGATGATAGAGCCTCAAGGGACCTGTTATTCGAGGCTTGAGAAACATGGGCAAGTCGTTTAATATCCGCCACACTTTTTCGTAAAGGATTCCAATCGCATTTCCCGGCTTCCTCATCACCTTGTTTCGGTCTGTCTTTTTAAGGAAAAGACAAAAACAAGTTCACTCTATCAGAATACATTTTACAATGCAGCCGCGGTAAAAAAATCCTGTTCCTTTTCTGCCCTGAACTGGCTTGTATATAAGGTAAAGTAATGTCCCCTTATCTTAAGAAGTTCCCTGTGGGTTCCCATTTCCTGTATTTTACCATCCTGTATATAGAGAATCCTGTCTGCATTTTTTATCGTGGAGAGTCTGTGGGCGATAATGAACGCGGTTGAATCCTTGAGTAATGCCTCTATCCCTTTCTGTATAAGGGATTCTGTTATCGTGTCTATTGAACTGGTAGCCTCATCCATGATGATGATTTCGGGCTTTGCCAGGATCGCCCTGGCCATGCTTATCAATTGTTTCTGGCCAAATGAAAGAAGAACACCCCCCTCGCCTGTTTCTGCCTCATAACCGTCTTTAAGCTTCTGGATAAATTCATCTGCATATGCACATTTCGCTGCATCAATCACTTCCGTATCTGCAGCATTTATTCGTCCGTACCGGATATTTTCCATGATGGTACCGGAAAAGAGGTGTGGTGTCTGGAGAACAACACCAAGCTTTGATTGAATTGAGCGTTGTGAATATTCCGTATAATCCACACCATTAAAAAGAATTTTACCCTCCCTGGGTTCATAAAACCTGCATACGAGATTAACGATTGTCGATTTCCCCCCGCCGGTGGGACCCACGAGGGCTATTGTTTCACCCTCATGCACTTTCAGTTGAAAATCTTTTAATACGGGATTTTCTTTTTCATAGTAGAAGCGAACATGACGGAACTCTATTGCACCCTGTATCTTTTTTAATTCTTTACAACCCGGCTTATCCGCTATTTCCGGTTCAGTTTCCAGCAGGGAAAAGACACGCTCTGCACCCGCTATTGAATGCTGCATATGGGCATAGACCCGGGCAAGGTCCTGGATAGGCCAGGTCATAAAAAGAATATAACCGATGAATGCCTGGATACCGCCGATAGTTAAAAACCCGGATTTGATTTGATAAGGGCTTATCCAGATGATGATTCCTATCATAACAGCACTGATAATCTGGACGACCGGGAGGAAAAAGGCTGCAAGCCATGCTGCCCTGAATGAGGATTTTTTCATACCATATGAAAGTTCATTAAAAAGATGGAGATTCTTTTTCTCCCTTGTAAAGGATTTTACTATCCGTACGCCGGTTATATTTTCATTATATGCCGCAGTTATCTTTGAATTGATAGACCGTACTTTCCTGAATTCCGACAGGATATATTTTTTTAATTTCAGTGCAATGACAATGATAACAGGAATAAAACACGAAACCACCAATGCTGCCATCCAGTTAATGAGAAACATACAGATGATGGATGAAACGATATTAACGATCGCCCATATGGTATCCACTAAAAACCAGGTGCATAAATCTGCAATCTTTACCGTATCGGAAATTCCCCGGCTTATTATCCAGCCCACCGGTGTTTTATCGAAATAAGAAAAGGAAAGGGTCTGGAGGTGGTCGAATACCTTTTTCCTTAAATCGTATTGTATCTTTTCCCCGAGCAGGGATGCACAGTAAATAAATCCGAACACAGTTCCCGCTATAAAAAAGGTAATGACGGAAAAGCATACAATATAAAGAATGAGTGCATTCTTATCTGCTTTCATAACACCAAGATCGATAATATTCTTTCCGATAAGATTGACGATCGAGTTAGAAATCCCTGTAAGGGCAATAAAAAAGATAAATCCTAAAACGAGTAACTTGTACGGTTTTACACAAGAAAATATTTTTAATAATGTTTTCGTCGTGATCTTTGTCTGAAAGGTTTCCTCGGAGAATCTATCTTCAGGCACTGTTCATTTCCTCCTGCAGTTCAGCTTCTATTGATGTCTGCAATTCAAATACCTTTTTATAAAAACCATCCTCTTTTATAAGCCCGGCATGGTTTCCCCGCTGGATTATTTCGCCTTTATGGAACACAAGGATCTGGTCTGCTCTCATCAAACTCTGTATTCTATGGGCAATAATAAATGTTGTCCTGCCATTCATAAGTGTTTCCAGAGTCTCCCTGATTTCCTGTTCGGTTTCTGCATCAACAGAAGATGTTGAGTCATCAAGAATCAGAATACGGGGATCTTTTACCAGTGCCCGTGCAATCGCTATTCTTTGTTTTTGCCCGCCGGATAGTGTCACTCCCCTTTCCCCGATAATTGTATCATACTTTTCAGGGAATTCCATTATTGATTCATGGATAGCGGCCGCTTTTGCCGCATTCTCTATATCTTCTTTTGTTATTTCCCTTTTAATGCCGTATGCTATATTATCCTTTATACTGATGGAAAAAAGAAACGGCTCCTGCTCGACCAGGCCGATGATTTCCCTTAAATAGCTTTTCGGGTACTCACTTAAGGGTTTTGAATCCAGGAGAATTTTCCCCTTTGAATACTCATAAAACCGTGGAAGGAGGTTTACCAGGGATGTTTTCCCCGAACCTGCTTCGCCCAGCAATGCAATAACCTGGCCGGGAAAAACTTCCAGCGATATTCCTTTAAGAACGGGTTTATCCTTTTCATAGGAAAACCATACATCATGAAATAAAAGTTTCCCCTTTATTGTATGACCATCTTCTGCCGGACTTTCCAGATGAGGTTCCTGTTTTTCATTCAGGATTTCAGCAATTCTTTTATATGATACAGAGCTCCTGGATAATAATGCCAGCAACCTGCCCATATGCTGCATGGGCCAGATTATCCTGTTTACCAGGGTACTGTATGCAAGCAAAGTTCCCAGGGTGATACTACCGTGAAGTGTCATAAGACAGGCAATCGACAGGCCCAAAACCGACTGAATTCCGCAGAGGATGTGTGAGAAAGGCCAGTACAGTGCATGATTATACATCAATATCTTCCCGCATCGAAACTTTTCCTTATTTTCTTTATCGAACTTTTCCTTTTCAAATTCCGCCCTGGCAAATGCCCGCACAACCCTTATCCCGGTGAGATTCTCCTGCAAGACGGATGAAACCTTTGCATCCTGGTCCTGGTAGGAGCCATATGAATTGAAGATTTTCTTAAAAAAGGTTCTTGAAAGCAATAATACTGCAGGGATGATTATTGAAGAAAGGAGTGCAAGTTCCCAATTAAAATAGAATATTGCAGAAAAATTAATAATAAATAAAAAAAAGATATGTGCCAAACCCATTACCTGCTCTGCAAAAAAAAGCCGGATGGCATCCACATCCGAGGTGGAACGCTGGATGAGTTCCCCTGTTTTCATCCTGTCATGATAGGTAAAGGAAAGTTTTTGTATATGATCAAAAACAGAGTTCCTTATTGAATATACAATAGATTCTGCTGCTTTTGCCCCGCCCCTTCCTGCAATAAATCCGGCAAGACCGGAAAAGATATTCAGGAGTATGTAAGCAACAGCCATGTACAGGACCGGGAAAGACCACTTTCCCGGGAGTAATACCTGATCGATAAAATATCGTACAATGAAAAATCCTGCGGTAAAACAGACAGACATAACCCCTTCGCATAGAATAGCAGCAATAATAGTTCCCCTGTTGCCCTTTGACAGCTTCCAGTACCCTTTAAAGGAATTATCCGGCAGAGTATGCAAAATTCTATGATATTTGTCGCTTTTCATTAAATTACCGATTTATTTCCCCTGTGTTACGGGTTAAAAATTCTGGGATAATACCAGAATTTTGGGTCTCTGTAACACTTTCTGTGCAGCCAGATGTATTGACCCGGATCTGTATGATTAATCCGTCATTACAGGTTTCTTATAATTTCCCGCTTTTTCTGATTGGGGAGTCAGGTCACTACTGTGTATCTAAATAAGATAGCGATTAATTTCTTTTATTGCAAGAAGATCGATGAAAATTTTCTCCTGTTTCTGAAAAAAAATGATAAATTCTCCCGGTGTGGATATGAATATTTTTTCAGGGTTTCCTATGGTGGCTCATTTCTTTATCAGAACATAGCTCCGCAAATTATTTAATGGAAGAAAAGGGAAACCACCGATTACACATCTATGATGAAAGTCAAGTATTTTTCGAGAA
>JAFGQK010000114.1 GCA_016935735.1 Spirochaetales bacterium
CAAAACGGCTTATCGCCCCAAAGGAATCTTCCATCACGCTTAATTAAAAAAACAAGATGATTACAAAACGGCTTATCGCCCCAAAGGGATCTTCCGTCACGCTTAATTTGTTCCAGTTGATTAAGAGCCGATTTTAAACAATTTTAAAAAACTTTTGAATAATGAAATGAGGAAGATACTATTTTCCAGGATTTCCCGGTTTCCTTATATAATCCTGCAAATACCGTCTTACGGATTGTACCTTATATAGATTATAATTGGAGTTCAACATAGGTTGAACTCCAATTGTAGTATTATTAAGATGGTTTTTAAGAATCCTTTTTTTAAGAATCCTTAAAGATAATTTCCCGCTTTTTTACATAAGATTTACAGATTTACTTTACTATTTATAATTCCCTTTTGGGGTACGAAAAATCCCTTTTACGGGAATTGTTATATGCTAAAAAGTGTCGTATAAAGTAATATGGGAAGTGAAAAGGACAAGGAGATAAAAAATGCTTAAGAAAAAAGAAAATTTGGAAATCAGACGAATACGGAAAGCCCTCCGGGGGATAAGAATTGAAATGAATAAGACAAATGAATTATTAAGATTACTATGGGAGTTTATGAATGAAAAACCAGTTATCGTATTGGCAGTTACTCACGATACTGGAATAGAAACAGAACAACAAGGGTATATGATTGCATTAAAAAATTAAAAATGGAAGGAATAATATCATTTTTTAAGGAGTGAGAAATGGAGAAATTAAAGATTTTAGCAATTGATGATGAAATAGGTGTTTTAAAAATTATAAAAAAAATCTGTAATAATTATGATGTCACAACAGAAACAACATCTTTAAGAGCAATAGAAATGATTAAGAAAGAAAAATTTGATATTATTATTGTCGATTACCAGTTGCCGTGTATAAACGGGATTGAGTTATTGGAAGAAATCAAAGAAGAATATGATAATAGTGAGTATGTCAGTATTTTCTGCACTGCATATGGAACCATTCATCTCTTTAAAGAAGAAATTTGTAAAGGATTGTTTTCTTTCTTTATTGAAAAGCCTTTTGAAATCGAAGTATTTAAGGAGATATTGAGAAAAGCTATTCTTCATCTTGAAAGAAAAAGAATTTATGCAAAATTACAGATAAGCAATAATTAGGCAGTAATTTTTCTGTAGCACACATATAAAAATCAAGTCTTCACTAACTCTTGTAAATACAGGCTGGATGGTTATCTTTTCAGGCAGCCATAGATGATGATAATGAGTTTTATGTATTGGAAATCTCACCTGAATAACTCTCATTGAAGCAAAGAGTCTTTCTTTTTTTTAGCATTGAGTATATAATTATAATTCTTTATACTTTAAGTAAGGATGTGACAGTAGATGAAAAAGGTAATAATTAGTTTAATTCTTCTTCTTGTTGTTGGGATTATTGTCCTGGTTATCGGTTTTATTTATATTCCCCAGGATTCCTATGGTGTTGTGCAAACCATGATTTCAGGCATTGATGAAAAAGTGTATCCTCCGGGTACTATAATGTGGCGATGGGAAAAACTCCTTCCAACGGCACTGGCTTTTTATAAGTTCAAGCTTACTCCATACAAAAAAGAGATTGAATCTCCTATCAAGGGATCCCTCTATCCATCTGGAAATGATTATGCCAAAGCCCTGGGAGAAAGCTTCGATTTTTCATTTGAATTTAATGTAAATGTGGAATTTGTCATTATTCCCGATAAGCTCCCACTCCTTGTAAAAGATGGTTTAAAGCCGGACAACCTTTCAACATGGTATGAAGATGTTTCAGGAAAATTATCAGAATCTCTGTTTGAAATTGTCCTGGCCGAACCTGATATTTTCATGAAGTATAAAAGATCAGAGCTACTTAAACAAATACAAACGATTATTGGAGATCAAAATGATTTTCACGGAATCACCTTACTTGCTATTGATCCGAAAAATGTAAATATTCCTGATTATGATGCATATAAAGCCCTGAAAGAAAAATATTTTAATTATCTTACGCTTAAGTCAGGGGCTCACAATGAAATGATACAGGCAGAAAAACAACTATACCTTGAAGCTGTGCAGAAGGAGATAGAAATAATTCGAAACATTGATAAATACGGAGAATTACTCACAAAATATCCCTCTATATTGGAATTTCTTCAGAAAACAAATCAAGGGTATTTAAAGGAAAGTATAGATCCCGGATTAAAGAATCCGGCGGATTAAGAAATCCGGCAGATGTATGTGGAGAGGAAAATGGCCGATCAATATTTTTTATGTTTTGATAAGATATCTTATGTAAAAGGAGAACGGCCAGACGGATGTATTTTATGTCTTATCCGGGAAAAGAATACGCATGTTGTCGATCTTTCTGTATACAGAGATGATTTTTTTATTATCAGTGTAAATCTCTATCCCTTTAATCCTGGGCATCTTATTATATTCCCGCAACGGCATATTGAAGATATACGGGATTATACCTCTCAGGAAGAAAAAAGGCTTACATTCCTTCAAAAAGAATTCTTAAATATACTGGATAAAATCTATTCACCAGAATCTTATAATTTAGGATACAATATGGGAGCAGCAGCAGGTGCGTCGATCGGACATCTTCATCTGCATATTATCCCTCGATATCCCCATGAAATAGGAATTTCCGATTTAATTGCTGGAAAAAAAGTACTTATGGAAAATCCTTTTGACAGTGTAGAAAAAATTAAAAATGAATGTGAATATTTAAAGAGTATGTAATTTACAATAATTTTCCTAAAGCAAGTTCATATTATTCCGAGATTTAAAACGGGCGCCTCATTTAAAAATAAGACAGGGATGTCTTATAACACACAATCAAGGAGGATTGTTTTGATTATTAATCACAATATTAGTGCTCTCTTTGCGCAGCGTCAACTCAAATTCAACAACATAGCGGTAACCCGGGATATGGAAAAGCTATCATCCGGCTACCGGATAAACCGGGCAGCAGATGATGCTTCAGGACTGGCTGTATCCGAAAAAATGAGGACACAAATAAAGGGTCTTTTAAGGGCGGAAAAAAACGCCCAGGATGGCATTTCATTTATCCAGACGGCGGAGGGATACCTCCAGGAATCCCAGAACATCCTGCAAAGAGTAAGAGAACTGGCAGTACAGAGTTCAAATGGGGTATATACAGATGAGGACCGTCTTCAGATACAGGTGGAGGTTTCCCAGCTTATTGATGAAATCAACAGGATAGCTTCTCATGCCCAGTTTAACGGGATGAATCTTCTTACCGGCCGTTTTGCCCGGGAGAAAGGTGATAATATTATAACATCAAGCATGTGGTTTCACATCGGGGCAAATATGGACCAGAGGGAGCGGGTTTATATTCATACCATGACTGCACAGGCCCTTGGATTACAGAACCCGTATGGATTTGCCCATGCAGCAACGTTTGTCTCATTATCTTCACCGGACAGGGCAAATATGGTAATAGGGCTTATTGATAATGCATTGCAAAGAATCGGAAAGCAAAGAGCAGACCTGGGTGCGTACCAGTTACGGCTTGAACATTCCATGCAGGGACTCCTTACAGGTGCAGAAAACCTCCAGGCATCCGAATCAAGAATCAGGGATACGGACATGGCCGAGGTTATGGTCGAGTTTGTAAAAAACCAGATACTTGTCCAGTCTTCCACATCCATGCTGGCCCAGGCAAATACCAAACCCCAGACAATACTGCAATTATTACAATAATCGACGGATAAATGTTATGAAGCGATAATAGAAAGGTTGTCCAATAGAAAGAACAACCTTTCTATTGCGTTTCTTATTTTTTATCCTTGATAATTGTTGTATATGCAATCATGGCAGCATTCTGCTCCGCCTCTTTCTTGTTTTTTCCCTGTCCGGGACCATATATCTTACTTTTAATAGTTACAGACATCCAGAATGTCTTATCATGATCCGGTCCTTTTTTCTGGGTAATTGAATATTTGGGGTATGTTTTATATTTTTTTTGCACATATTCCTGAAGCAGCGTTTTATAATCTTTCCTGTGTCTGTTTTCTAAAACTTTGTTTATTTCCGGTATAAAATGATGGTAAATGAACTTTTTTATTTTTTTAAAACCGGAATCAAGATAATATGCACCGATAAGGGCTTCCATGGCATCCCCGATAATTGCCTTTTTTGTCCTGCCCCCTGAATATTCTTCCCCTTTCCCGATAAGAATAAAATTATCGATTTTAATTTTTTTCGCAATTACTTCCAGGGAAGATTCACTTACAACAAAGGATTTTATTTTAGATAAATCGCCTTCTGTCCTGCCAGGAAGATTTATAAACAAATACTCATTAATAACTAATCCAAGAATTGAATCACCCAGGAATTCAAGTTTTTCATTATTATCAATATCTCCCTGGAATTCATTTGCATAAGACCGGTGAGTAAAAGCAAGGTTCAGGAGATCCAATCTCCTGAACCTTAAACCAATAAGCTTTTGAAAAAGTATTAATTCTTTATGCCTTTCAGGTGAAATAGGCGGAGCCTTAATTGGTAAGAAATTGTTATCAAATCCCACGTATACCTTATTATTTCTCGGTAAGCTGAGATTTCAGATAATTAAAAGCATCGCCGACAGTCTCGAATTCAGTAGCTTTATCATCGGGTATTCGAACACCAAGTTCTTCTTCAATTGCATAGACAAGCTCATACGTTTCCAGACTATCTGCACCGAGATCCTGACGAAAAGAAGCCTCCATCGTAATTTTGCTCTCATCAACTTCAAGATTTTCGGCGATTAACTTTTTTACTTTTTCAAAAAGTTCATCCATTATAATAACCTCCTCTTTGTATTTCAATTAAGCCATATCTTCCGGCTTAAAAACTTCATTTGACCGGTAGAAACCACACTTAGGACATACCCTGTGTCGTTGAATCATATTATCACATTGAGAACACCTAATAAGATTTGGAGTTTTCAATACCATATTAATTGATCTTCTTCTACGTGATCTTGCTTTTGATGTTTTATATTTCGGAACTGCCATATAAACTCCTTTTCTATACAGAATATGTGAAAATACCCTATTGTCAAATGCTTGTCAACCCTCTTTTTTTAAAATTGTTTTTGACAAATTCAGGAGAAAGATATAAAATGGCAATATAGATGCATTGTAATCTATTTATAATGGGATCACTTTTATGTAGTGTACTCCTTTTATGGAATGTATTCTACGGCTGTACAACCGTCTCTGAACAGGATAAGCAGGAATGGACGGAAAATCAAGGTAATAAGTATGATGAATACCTTGACACGGGGACAATTGAAGAGGATGAACCTGATGAATATACACTCATCGATGAAGAGTATGATATTATTTTTAATGAAATAGAAATGGTTATTGAGAAACTGAATAATATAATCCGTAAGAAAGAGTATCACATATGGCTCTCTTATCTAACAGAAGATTATAAAGAAAAAAAAGGAAATAGAGAGTATCTGAAAGAATTATCGGAAATGCCTGTTATTAAGAGCCGGAATATCATTTTATCATCGCTTAAGGATTATTTTTTTTATGTTGTTGTCCCAAGCAGATATAATGCAAAGCTTGATAAAATTAGTTTTATCGATAAAACTCATGTAAAAGCTTATATGTATATGAATAATGAGTTTATTATTCTTTATTATCTTGAGAAACAGGATGATGAATGGAAAATCGGGATCTGGTAGTATATAAGCAGAAGCCAGAGATCAGAGGCCAGGGAAATATAAATGAGTGAGGTGCAAATATGAGACACAAACAGATTATTATTTTCATAATAGTGAGTTTATTTATTTTTTATCCATTATTCTCACAGGATGATGAAAAAGAGATTGAGGATGTGTACCTGCAAAATCCCGAACTTATGATGGTTGAAAAGCAGGCATATTCCGGGGACAGATATACTCAACTTGAATCCCTGACAGGGATTGAGACATTTCTGAACAGTCTCCGGCCCGGAGATAAAGATAAGAACACCCCACTTGAGCCTATTGATCCTGCAGATGTTCCCCCTCAAATAGAGACAATTCTCATCCACCTTGCTTCCCAGGGTAGTTTAATTATTTCAAAAAGAGGAAATACCGTTGTAAATGATTTTCCCGAGGTGAGAAGAAAGGCATGTGAATTACTCGGGTGGATAAGAACTGAAAATGCAAAAGCATCACTCATAAAATTTCTAAAAGAAGACCAGGAACCAATGGTAAAATCAGAAGCTGCCTGGGCTTTAGGGGAGTATGCAAAATATGAAGGGGATAAAAATGGTGATATCACCCGTGCCCTGGCCTGGGTTATAGAGAGGGAAAAGATGGATAATCCAGACAACAACCTGGCATATGCTGTTGTATTGTCACTGGAAAAAATATCTAAAAAGCATAACGGAGTCCTTCCGCATCCGGATGGGTATATAACACTCATTAAGATTGCCCAGGGAAATTATATTAATACGGTAACAAAGAAAGCCCTGGAAGTAATCCAGAATCTGGGGAAAAAATAATCTTTGCTATTTCATATGTAATCTTACTGGTAATTTCCTGCGCCATAAGGGGGATGTTTCAACGGTTTCATATTGAATCCTTTTTCGGATAAGGAATTTAATCGGACTTGACGGATTCCTGAAGGTAATAATCCCGAAACTCCCGTTTCCAAGGTAACATATTTTTTCATTTGGAGAAAGTTCTTCCTGACTTTTAAGCTCTTTTAATATACAATCAAAATGTGCAGGGTTGTCTGAACCTTTGTAGGAAATCGCAGTAAAAAACTCATGAATCGATTTATGACAAATCGGGCATTTTTGTGTATTCTTATTCCGCTCAAACCTCTTATTACGTCTATCGTAATTCCGTTTTATAAATCCTTTTCGTTTATTATGTTGTATTGCCATCCACATACTCCTTTTTTCTTCCGGCTTTACCGGAAAACGTGTTTACCATTTATAGATCATGAAGGAAATATCCTGCATTTCTTAAGATTCCTCTTTAAGAAGGCTTTTTGTCAAATTCTGGGCTATCATATCAATTGCTGCTGCCAGATATTTTTCATCATGAATCTTTTTTTTCAGTTCTTCTATTTTTTGGGGATCTGTTTTCTTTGCTACTCGTACCACTCTCTTCATACCTCGTAAAAAGCGTTTTTAATATGAATAATCTCCTCATCTTGTTGAGATATAAAGATTATATCATATTGTATATTATAGTCCTCATATTCCGGATTTTCTTTAAGAAAATATCTTGATGTATTAATTATTCTTCTCCTCTTCCGGTCATTAACCAGATATTCAAGGGAATCACGGGAATATACATTCGAAGTTTTCACCTCTATAAAAATCAGTGTCTGATTATATTTTGCGATAATATCTATTTCACCACACTGTCGCCGGAAATTTCTCTTTACAATGGCAAACCCGTCATTTATAAGAAACAGAGATGCTCGATTTTCTCCTCTCATACCCGATTTTCTTCTATTCATACAATCCTGTCTCTTCTCAAAGACCACCTTTAAAAACAACGATTAGGGTTCAACCATGTTGAGCACCACCTCTATAAAACTACAATTGGAGCTCAACGAATGTTGAGCACTGATTATAATTTTTAAAGGTGTTATTCCCCCGGAGAATCCCCCGGGATCGCTCCCTCGGGAATTGAATCCTGGGACAGTTCTTTCAGGGATAATTCCCTGGGATCAATTGCCTTAATTATAAATAGTTTTTTTCTTGAAAGTAAGTCTATTTTCGTTTTATCCTTTATTCTTTTCCCATTTTCATCGAATAAAAGCCTTATCTGAGGTCTCATCGGGGAATTATTGTTTACCGATACTACTTTTCCTACCATGGAATTATTAAGAAGTACAAAACTCCCTATAGGATAAACACCAATACATTGCAGGAATATCTTTAAAATGGCTGGATCAAAATGGGTCCCATTATCACTCAAGATATTTTTCATAGCATTATACCCGATAAGGGCGTCCCTGTATGGCCTTTGATTAAGCATCGCTTCATAAGCATCTGCAACAGCGATAATCCTCGAGCCGACCGGTATAGCATCCCCTTTGATATTCTTGGGATATCCTGTTCCATCCCATCTCTCATGGTGATAAAGGACCATTATTGCAGCATCCTCGGGATATTTCAACTCCTGTAAAATAATCTGATAGGAGTATATCGTATGCATCTGGATCTTCTTAAGTTCATCCGGTGTTAATCTTTCCTTCTTTGTTATTACCTCATCCGATATTCTAAACATTCCCGAATCATGAAGGAGTGAGGCAATAATTAACTGCATAATCCGAAATTGAGGTAATTTACTGTTTTTTCCTATTACAGCAGAGATACATGCACAATTAACCCCACTCATAGAAAACATTTTTTCATCTTCCTCACTATGGATAATGCTTTGAAAGATAGTTTGAGGATTATTTTCTATTTCATTAAGCAATTCTTTGGAAATACTATCAAGTAGTTGATGATCGGAACCTGCTAAAGATGCTCTTTTTTTCTTTATATCATTAAAAATTTCTTCCAGTTGATTGATCCATTTCGTATAAAGCGAATCCTCTATCTTTACTATCTCTGATATTTCAATATCAATATCATCAAGTTTTAACGGCTTCGAGATTTCCTGGATAATGCTCCCGTCTGTTTCAACTTCATTGATTTCCCAGCGTATTAAGCGGTCTATATCTTTCTGTTTTAAAGGAATATTCGGGGGGACAAGAAGGTTGTTCCCATCTATATAAACGGGTTTGTTAAATTTCATACCAGCTTTTAACTCGCTTGTCTTAATCTTATTCATCCTTACAAATCTCTTACAAAAATCAAAATTTCTGCAATAATTTTATAATATTCCGCTGGAATAAAGGATCCTGCATCAATCTCTATTAATGATTCAGCTAAATCTGGTAAATACATAATCTCTATGTTATTTTCCTGTGCAATTCTCTTTATTACTTTTGCTATCGTTCCTTTTCCTTTTGCTAAAATAAAAGGTGCGGGAAGATCCTCTGTATATTTTATTGCAACCGCTTTTTCCATTTTGTCGAATATAGTACTCCTTCTTCTCCTTACCTGTATTACTATGGGTGAAAATCCTGGTTGTGCATAACCAACACTGTTATCTCCCTATATATAATTATATAACTTATCCGATCTTTTTCCAGTTTCATGTCTCCTTCCCGGTTATTTAAGTATACATATTTATTTTTCGGTACATATTTAAATCCTCCAAAGGTGTAAATCCGTCAAAATTTTCCTCTTTATATATAATATCGTCAATTATTATATCAGTGTTTTGCAAATTCTTGCGAAGATTTTCAATTTTCTTTGTTAATTTTATACTTTTTTCTTCATTATTACAAAAAATCTTAAGTAATTTATGATGTTCTTCTTCTACTATATAGAAGAATAATTGTATATTGTTATCCTGATTTATAGAAATAGTCATTTTCTTTACTTTTTGGATTATAAAATCATAGAAAATCCTTATTGTACCGGATAATTTCTTCTTTTCAGTATCAAAATTAAAAGGAATAATGATCCAGTCTGGATTTTTTCCCTTAAGATGGTTAAATATCTGTAATGGACTGTTTTCCGACGTTTTGTTAACAATTTCTTTTAATTCTTCTACAATCTCTTTGGTATTTTTAAATAACCGTTTTTTATTATTTTTTTGTCTGTAGTTACCTGTATCTTCTCCATATGAAAGAAGTTCAAGAAGAGATTCTATTTTCCCAGACGTAATATCAATATGTTTTTCATGAATAAAAGCTAAAAGCCGTGCAAGGGTTTCAGGTTTTTTTTTCAGTTTTGCAATAATCTGACGCATCTTCACTATCAATTCCGGATGCAAGGAGAGATTTGACCTTATTAAAGCCAGGATAATTGTATGTGAAAGAGTATCATTGGGGAGTCCCAGCTTGATTAAATAATCAGAGAAATTATCTTCCCGGGGAATATCACATTTCAGAAGAATTCTATTCTCCTGCCGGATAACATAAGCCTTTAGTTTCTGTCCGGGAATAAGGTCTTTTTCAGAGAATGCAGAAATAACTTTCCCATCAATTCCAACTGCCCATTTATTTCCGGTAAGCTGTTTAATCACAGAAATAGTCACTATATCCTTATCATTCAAAGAAAAAGCAGATGAAGATTCTATTTTAAGAATCCGGGGGAAGTTTCCTGGAATCATTTGTCTATATTACCATACTATTGGCTTTGCCCACAACCGGGTTCTCATAACTGTCACGGCAATTATTAATGATGTCGGGTCATTGAATCTGGCAGCCGACATTTTAAAATACTGATAATAAAATTCAAGTATTTTGCGTTTCTTTTATTTCTTCTTTTTCTACAGGAGTATCTTTCTTTTTCTGTGTTTTCTTAATAATCAATTCTGTAACCTTTGCTGCTTTTCCTGCCCGTTCCCGTAAATAATAAAGTTTAGCCCTTCTTATTCTTCCCCGTCTTACCAGTTCGATTTTATGAATTTTAGGAGAGTTCAAAGGGAAAATTCTTTCCACCCCTACTCCATAGGATATTTTACGGACAGTGAATGTCTTCTTTATTCCACTTCCCTTTTTTGCTATGCAAACCCCTTCATAAATCTGAATTCTTTCTGTTTTCCCTTCTATAATTTTAAAATGAACTTTAATTGTATCCCCAATCCTGAAATCAGTTATCCCTTCATTTATCTGTTCATTCTCCACCGCTTTTATAATATCCATAGTATTCTCCTTTCACTATTATCTTAATCCTGTATAAATGCTTCCTGTGCACCTTGCAAAAGTAATATCATTACAATGTTTTTTTGCAATTACCTCTCTTATAACTTATTTCCCTAAAGAAGACAATTCCTCAAGGATTTTTCTCATTTCTTCTGTTAATTCAATATCTTCCAAAAGCTCCGGCCTATATTTTAATGTTTTCTCCAGGCTTTTCCTTAATCTCCATTCTCTTATCTTTTCATGATGTCCTGAAATAAGTATATCAGGAACAGACATATTAAGGAATTCCTTTGGCCTGGTATATTGCGGATATTCCAGAAGATTTTGCATAAAACTTTCCTCATTCAGGGATTCCTGTTTAATAAAATCCGGAATAAGCCTGGATACTGTATCAATTAACACCATTGCAGCTATTTCACCGGATGCAAGAACATAATCCCCCAGCGATATTTCATCATCAACATAATAATCAATAATACGCTGATCTATCCCTTCATATCTGCCACAAATAAGTATAAGATCATTTTTCTTTGACAAAAACTCTGCATAATCCTGTTTAAATAATTTACCGGAAGGAGAAAGATATATAACTCTTTTCCCCCTGGGATTCAATGACTCCAATGCCGATGATAAAGGCTCAGGTTTGAGAATCATACCAGGCCCGCCACCGTAGGTATAGTCGTCACAGGTACGATGTTTGTCAAAAGCAAAATCCCTGATATTTATAAGATTTATAGCCAATAGATTCCTGGTTATTGCCTTTTTCAGTATTGAGTTTTCCAGATAACCGGAAAAAATCTCCGGGAAAAGTGTTAGTACGTAAAATATCAAAACACACTCCAATCAGGCAGGATTTCCTGTTTTATTCTATTTCAGCATCTTTTCTTACTATGATTTTATTATTTTTGATATCTACGTCATCTATATAATCATCTGCAAAAGGCAACATGAATGTCTTCTTATCCAGGCACTCAATCTCTAATATAAAATCAACACCGGCTTCAAAAATACTCTTTACTTTTCCCAGTTTTATGCTCTCTTTCATAACATCACACTGGAATAAATCACCATAATAATATTCATCTTCCTTAAGGATACTGGCATTTTCCCTCGCAACCCATATCTCACATCTACTTAATTCTTTTCCCTGTTCAGGTGTATTTACACCTTCCAATTTCAGGATTACCGAACCGGATACTACCCTTCTTTCTTCTACACGAAACTGATAAAAGACCCCCCTTTTTTTAAGGTAAATAATTTCCAATTTATGAAAGTGTTCAGTTTCACCGGAAAGGCTCTTTACCTTAACTTCACCATTGACACCATAGCTTGTCTGGATAATACCGATGACGAGCTTATCTTTCAATCAAGGATTTCCAGCACAACCCGTTTTTCTGTTTTAGCAGCTGCTGCACTTAGAATTGTTCTTATGGCCCTGGCGATACGTCCGCTTTTTCCGATAACCTTTCCAATATCTTCCTGTGCCACTTTTAGTTCAAGAATTGTAGATTTTTCGCCTTCAATCACATTCACCTCCACACTATCGGGGTGATCTACAAGTGATTTAGCAATGTACTCAACAAGATCCTTTTCCACCATATGCTCCTTTCATGCTATATTATGGTATAACCTGGAAATAACCTGGTAATTCTTACCAGCATTTCTAAAGTATTCCCTTTGATGATCTGCCAGAAGTATTCAGGATTCAGAATCCAATATCTCTTATTGAATTTAGAATCCTGGATACCGTATCCTTTTTTCTCTATTCTTTTTACTTTTCTTTATATTATTACCTCCCTCTGGATTACCGATTTCCTATACTATTTATTTAATATAAAAATTATGCTTGTTCAATAGTCTCCTTACCGTATCCGTCGTTTTTGCTCCTTTGTTCAACCAGTCCCTGATCCTTTCTTCTTTAAATTTCAACTGCTTTTCTTCCATTTCTATTGGATGGTAGAACCCGACTTCTTCCAGAATTTTTCCATTCCGGGGCGTTCTTGAGTCGACAACAACGATTCGATAGTACGGTCGTTTCTTTGTACCCAGTCTCTTTAAACGGATTTTTACAGCCACTTAAACCTCCTAAATCGAATTATAATCCTGCAATTATCCTGGATATTCTATGCTTCCGGTATAAACCGGAATAAATGAAAATATCCGGCAATTGCTCGAATGCCGGCCAACAGGATAGTCTATTAACCTGGTCATAGATGTAGCCAGCATTGAAAGATAATAACATATTATTTAAATTATGTACAGGATGTATTTAAAAAGTTATTCATTTTTTTATACTTTATTTTCAGGAAGAACCTCCGAATTGCGACATTATACGGGATTGATATTTCTTGTTTGTCATTTTTTTCATCATGAGTTTTGCCTTATCAAATTTATTTAACAACCTGTTTACCAGATACACAGAAGTACCGCTGCCTTTTGCAATCCTCTTCTTTCTTCCTGATCCGATAATTCTGTGATTCTTCCTTTCCTGGGGTGTCATTGAAAGAATAATTGCCTCTGTATATTTCATTTCTTCCGTATCTATCTGATCTTCTGCAACATTGCCTTTCAAACCGGGAATCATTTCTATTAAAGCTGAAAGATTCCCCATTTTTTTTACCCGTCTTATCTGGTCAAGATAATCCTCCAAATTGAATGTCTTTTCTTCCATTTTTCTTTGAAGCTCTTCTGCTTCTTCAAGCTGGATTGTTTCCTGGGCTTTTTCAACAAGAGAGACAACATCGCCCATACCGAGTATTCTAGAAGCGATTCTGTCCGGGTAAAAAGGTTCCAGATCGGTAATCTTTTCGCCAACACCAATAAATTTTATCGGCTTGCCGGTAATGCTTTTTATTGAAAAAGCTGCACCGCCCCGTGTATCAGAATCAAATTTACTTAAAATAACCCCTGTTAACTCGAGTTGTTCATCGAAAGTTTTGGCAATATCTGTCGCATTCTGGCCTGTCATAGCATCTGCAACAAGGAGTGTTTCCTCTGGATCGGTTATCCTTTTCAGGCTTTTAATTTCATCCATCATTATATCATCAATCTGGAGCCGTCCGGTTGTATCAATTATAACCGTATCAAATTGATTTTTCTTTGCATGCTTTAATGCATTTTTCACCACATCCCGTGATTTCTTTGTATTTTCCTTAAAAACTTCTACGCCTGCCTGTTCCCCGAGAATCGAGAGCTGCTCAACAGCAGCTGGCCGGATAAGGTCTGCTGCAACAAGAAGCGGATTCCTCCCTTTCTTTTTTAACAGGATTGCTAGTTTAGCCGCGGCAGTCGTCTTCCCGGATCCCTGCAGTCCAAGAAGAAGGATAACTGACTGGGTATCCGGACCTTTAAGATGGAGATCCTGCCTCTGGTCACCAAGAAGCTGAACGATTTTATCATAGATAATTTTAACAAACTGCTGACCCGGGGAAACTGTCCTCAATACCTTTTCACCCAGGGCTTCCTCTGTTGCCCTGTTTACAAACCTTCTCACCACCCTGTAATTAACATCTGCTTCTAAAAGCGCAATTTTTATCTCGTCAATCGCATCCCTGATATTTTTACTGGATATATTGGCTTTCCCTGTGATTGTTTTGACAACATCTGATAATTTCTTGCTTAACCCGTCAATCATTTCATACCCCCTTAAAGATATGTTTATGAGTACAAAAATAGACGAAAAGGAAAGGAGTGTCAAGGAATTTTCGCTGCGTGAGAGTGTACTCAAGATCAAATATTACGGCTCTTGTATAAACCCGGATAATATTCTATATTTGATTCATATTACAATAGTATCTGGTGTAAAAACATCAAGGAGTATCAATGAAATATATGAGTACAAGGGACAACTGGCAGGAATCAGAATCAAGGGAGGTTATCAGGCTGGGAATGGTACCCGAAGGCGGGCTTTTTGTACCATCAAAGTTTCCTGCTATTTCACTGGAAGAACTTAAAACCGGGCTTTCCTATAAAGATTGTGCATATAAAATCATGAACAAGTACCTTACTGATTATGATGATTATGAACTCAAAGATATTATTACCCGGTCATACGGTTCCAACTTTACTTCTCCTGATATAGCACCGCTTTATAAATATGATGATATAACAGGATTCCTGGAACTCTGGCACGGACCCACCGCGGCATTTAAAGATATGGCTCTCCAGTGTATGCCCCGTCTCCTCATTCATGCGTTGCATCCTTTTAAGGAATCGGTGAAAGTAATGATTCTGGTTGCAACCTCCGGTGATACAGGAAAAGCGGCACTCGAGGGATTTAAGAATATGGGAGGTACCAGAATCATTACCTTTTATCCGGAAGAGGGAGTAAGTATTATCCAGAAGCAGCAGATGGTCACTACGAATGGTATGAATACCAGGGCTGTGGGTGTCAAGGGGAATTTTGATGACTGCCAGACAGCAGTGAAAAAATCATTTCAAGATAAAAATCTTCGGGCAAAGGCAAAGCAGAAAGGATACATTTTTTCCTCTGCCAATTCAATAAATTGGGGAAGACTTGTTCCCCAGATCGCTTATTATTTCTGGGCATATCTGCAAATGGCAAATAGCAGAATAATCAGAATTGGCGACCAGGTGAATATCTGCGTACCGACAGGGAATTTCGGAAATATTCTCGCTTCTTATTATGCATACAAAATGGGATTGCCGGTAAGAAGGTTTATTTGTGCATCAAATAAGAATAATATTCTTACGGATTTTATTAATACAGGGGACTATAATGTAAAAAGAACATTCCATACCACTGTTTCTCCTTCAATGGATATCCTCATCTCTTCAAACCTGGAACGTCTTATTTTTGACCTTCTTGAACAGGATGGGAAAAGGGTATGTGACTATTATGACAGATTAAAACAGGAACAATCATTTACTATGGATCCCAGACCAATAAATGTGATGCAAAAGCTTTTTTATGGGGGTTATGCCGGTGAAGAAGACACATTCAATATGATTGCAGATGTATTCAATAAAAAGGGATATATGCTTGATACACATACTGCGGTTGGATTCTATGTCCTTAAAAACTACAGGGAAATTACAAAAGATATGACCCCGGCACTTCTTACCGCAACAGCAAATCCATATAAATTTCCTGCAGCTGTATATTATGCTCTTACAAAAGAAAAGGTGCTGGATGACTTTAAAGCCTTGAAACTCCTCACTCAAAAAACTGGTATACCAGTTCCTCGGAGTCTTCTGGATATTGAAACAAGGGACGTGACAAACAGGGATGTTATTAATATTGAGGATATAAGAACTTATATAGAACAAAATCTGTAAGAGCCTCTTTCCCGGATTCCCCGGGTAAAGGGGAGATCATTGTCTTTGTATATCAACAACAATCCCATTGCGGCCGATACTATAACGAATCCCTGCCCAGACGAGTTTTTGCGGGAAAATCGTCATAATGATAGGAATGATACTAAGAGCAGTAAAAAACGGTGTTAAAATAACCCAGACAGGTAATGCAAAATTATCATGGCATGGACGTTTCATAAATATTGATAAAAACATTTCCGAAAAAAGAAGGATAAAGGAATAGCAAAGCAATGGAAAAACTAAAGAAGGATTGAAAAAAACGGCTGCCAGGAGAACAATGGGAAAAAGCCATTTTTTCCCACTTAAAAAGACAAAAGTAGCAATACCAAGAAGCCATAATGGGAATGTGTAATACTTTAAATAAAGATACTGCCGTTGATACCACGACATTGCCTTTTTCACTGAAGTGATTCCCTGATGTTGTTCATTTATAGCCAGGGGAACAAAACAGACATTTTTTTTATTCTTTTTTATAAGGAAAACCAGGCTGATATCATCCACAACACTCCTGCTCCAGTACTCTTTTGTATTCATCTTTTCAAAACTCTCCCGCTTTATCGCCATTGCCCCGCCCCAGATCCATTTGAATGCAGGAAAATTCAGATTCATCCATTGAGTGGCGATCAAGAAAGACATAAAACGGTCACCAAAATTCTTCTTTTTTAAGATATTCCACTGGAAACCGGAACTGGCATCAATTGCAGGATCATAAAGGGGAGTAAGAAGATGAACCAATTTTTCCCGGGTAAAATCAGTATCAGAATCCATAAAAATATAAATATCATCTTTCTGTCCGGAGGCTTCAATTCCTTTTATGAGATTAAAATTTTTCTGGCTGCATGTTGTGGAAACCCCTGCTTCAAGAATAAAAGCCCTGCTGTTTTCATTGATATTTTTTTTAACAGCATAATAAGCCGGATCAGTACTATTTTCCACGATAAAGAAGATGCGAATTTTTTCATCAGCCAGTTTTATATTTTTTTGAATATTTTGCTCAAATTGCGGTGATACTCCTTTGCAGGGTATAAAAATCGCTACACTCCCGGGTAATTGCTTCCCGGAAGCAGGAGGATACTTTTTTTTATAATAAATCGGATAAAACCTGCAACAAACTCCTGCCGCAAAAATAATTCCAAAGGCAAAAATATCTAAACTGATTATAAAGAAAATTATCCAATTCATATTCTTTCAGGTCCTGTCCTCCGGTTCTTTACCCGGATAAAAAAAATTATATTAAAATGGATTATTTACCAGAAAGACTTTGGACAATGAACCAGTTACTTTACCCATTGCCTTTAACATTTCATCAAAATAATTTATAGTCTTTATCAATCCGGTTTTGATTTCAACTTCAGGCTCCCAGTTTAACAATTCCCTGGCTTTCTTAATATCCGGTTTTCTTTTTTTAGGATCATCTTCCGGTAATTTTTTGAATTCAATGGCACTTCGTGAATTACTCATATCAATAATCATTTCTGCAAGTTGATATATGGACATCTCATGGGGATTTCCAAGATTTATGGGACCGGTTATATGGGCAGGAGATTCCATCATTTTTATAAATGCCCGTACCATGTCATCCACAAAACAAAAACTTCTTGTCTGGCTTCCGTCACCATATACTTTTAATGGTCTGTTTCGCAATGCTTCAATAATAAAATTACTGATAACACGTCCATCTTCAGGGACCATCCTTGGACCATAGGTATTGAAAATACGGACGACTTTTATTTGCGTATTATACATTCGATGATAATCAAAAAATAGTGTTTCTGCACTCCGTTTACCTTCATCGTAACAGGCTCTCACACCTATGGGATTAACATTACCCCTGTACTCTTCCGGCTGGGGATGGATATCCGGGTCTCCGTATACTTCGGAGGTGGAAGCTTGAAATATCTTTGCATTCTTCCGCCGGGCGAGTTCGAGTACATTCATCGATCCGATTGTATTTGTTTTCCAGGTAAGAACGGGATCGATCTGGTAATGAACAGGACTTGCCGGACTTGCCAGATTGTAAATTTCATGCGTCTCCATATCGAGAGGTTGAATAACATCGTGGTTTACAAACTTAAAATCCGGTCTGGACATAAGATATTGGATATTTTCAATTCTGCCTGTAAAAAGATTATCCACACAAAGAACTTTATAATTTCTATTTAACAACGATTCACATAAGTGGGAGCCGATAAATCCTGCTCCTCCTGTTACTAATACTTGTTTCTTCATAAAACCTTACCTTTACTTTAAAATCCCTGGAGCCCACAGCATCGTGTACAGACTGGTAAAAGACCCTGTTTTAACGCCCGCCGGAATTTCTTAAATTTTTCACCCCACCAGATATCAAAAAAATCCTGTTCGTAAATATTACCGACAAAATAGTCCTGATAATCCCTGCAAGGAGCTACCATCCCATCGGGATTTATTTCGGCATTATAATAGATACTGCGGCAGGATGGATAACCGCAATCCCAGGAATGGTCTGTGTAATAACGTTTAATTTCTTCTGCGTTTTCAAAATGAGGAAGAAAATGAGGAATTGAGCCATTGGTATTATTTTTTATCATCCGGACTTGCTCTGCTACTATTTCAGGATCAATACCATCGAAGCTTGAACTTTGAAAACCTGCATGGTTATGAGGTTTATAACCAAAAAGCTTTTCAAAAACCTGTATATGTAATTGTGCACGCTCTTCTGTTATATACCATCCCCAGTACAGGGGGTGTAACTGTGTTTTATGCTGGACCAGCCGGTGAATATCTGCAAGATGTTCATAATTCACCTTTGAAATAACGGTAATTGGTGCAATAAGGGGGAAATGCAGTCCTTTTCTTCTCTTAATCTCATCTACTTTTTCAATTAAAGCCATAACCTTTTCAAAATTTCTGCTGTTTCCTCCTGCTGGTGAACGGGCTTTATTCTGGGAATCCGCGTCCCATCCATCCAGACTTAAGAATAAAAGAACAAAACTGTCCAACCCAATTAAGTCTTCGATAATCTCATCCAGGGCCTGTCCATTGGAAACAATCGATCCCATTAATCCGCTTTTTGCACATTCTTCAAAAAACGGCAATGCCGGTTTCCACATGGATGGTTCCCCGCCCCACACATATACAAAGGGTTTTTGATGTTTTACTTCGTTGATTAATTTCTTACAAATATCAAGTGAAAGTTCATTCAGTTTTTCACCCCGTTGTACTCTTTTCAGTATATGCCCGTTTTCCCCCCATTGGGCACATGAATTGCATCGCAGATTACATACTTCATTCACCCGCAAGGAAAGAAAACCGACAGGGGTATTCATATCCGACTCATAGTGAGCAAAATATCTTTGATATTGCTGTTTAATTAAATACCAATTCCGTGGATTGGAAAGTACCTTTCCCAATAAGTATTTTCTGACAAATTTTGTCGGTAATGTTGCTACTCCTCTAAAAACTCCCATAACGCTATTACAACCACATCCTCCCATATTCCTTTTAATATTCTACTCTGAAAATAACTAAAAAAGGATACCAAAGCACATTATTTAATGTCAATAGAAAATCGGGTTTTTTTCCCATTTTCTGGTATGTTTCCGGGTATTACATAAGAAAATCATTATAAATATGCTATTCCGTATGTTTTCCATCACTTATACCCGGTTTTTCTTTTTTACCAGTCGCAGGGACGGGGATTCCAAGGTTCTCTGCAACAGCAAAAATTTTTGTAATAAAATTGACAAGACTGTCAAAGGTGGAATCGGTCCCCCCGGTATTGAGTATTTTCAATTCCTTTATTTCCGGCATATGTTCCGCAATTTCCGGGAGTTTGTCTATAAGACTGGATAACAGGACATTATCATTAAGGATATTCCTTATTTTCTGCCGAATTTCTTCTATTTCTGCTTCACTTTTCAAGTGATTGATACGGGCACGATTTTTTTCCTGTTCCAGGGCGAATTGAACCTTGTGTTCCGATTGCTGCCTTTCCAGCCGGGCATTTAATGCCGCCTGTTTGAGTGTATCCTGATTATTCTGCACCAGGAGATGGTATTCAGATTCCTTGTTCTTTAATATCGAATTGTGTTCAAGTTTTTGCTTTTCTCTCTGGATACGGCTCTCTTCCTGTTCGGCGATTTTTTGATCTTCCTGTTTCAGTAATTCCAGTTCTGTCTGTATTTTCAGTTGAGTATTGTGTATCCGGATCCGTTCTTCTGATTCCTTCCGGGCTTTTTGAGTCTGTTCTTCTAATTTCATCTGCTTAAGAGAGTTCTGTTGTTCCTGTTCAAAACGGGCAGATTCTTCTTTAATCCTTATTTCCAGGGCTTCTGTCTGCTTTTGCTGCTTTATCCGTTCAATCTCCACCATAGTCTCGGTTTCTGTTGTCTCTTTCAAACGTCTTGAATCCATTTCCTTTTCATTAATTTCATTGACCATGGAGAGATAGCTTATACGTTCCTTCTTTTTCTGTTCATGCCGGAACGGACTCTGGAGGTTCTCCCAGAGTGTCGTTGAACTGACCAATGCCTCACGTATCTGGACAGTCACAATCTTGATTCCCAGCCCTTCCTCTATCTCTGTTAATCCTGCATTCTGCCTTCCTTCGGTAACTGCCTTTAATCTGTTAGTAAGCTCTTCGATAATAGGGGCCTTGTCGGCAAGTACTTCTTCCACACTCATCGTGGCTATCTTGTCTTTAATAGCAGCTTCTGCCTGTTCCCTGAGCTGGGCATTCACGATTCCCAGCGGGTCCCGCTGATCGGAAAGATCAAGTTTCTTGTATGCAACACTAAAGTCATCAATCTGCCACTGGACATATGCCAGTATATTTATTCCCTGTTTTTCCCTGGAGATGCAATTCGCCACAACCCCGATAGTCTGCATTGCCGCAGGGATAACAAGATATGCATCGGTATTCGGATTGTATTTAAAGGATTTCCCCAATCCCATAGTAACGGGTTTATTCCGGTTAATTCTTGTATGCACAACATATGCATTCGGGGGAACAATGACCCGGTGCCAGAACCAGCGCCCTGTAATACGGATCTGGATCGGTTCTTTTTCGAGTTGCATCTCTTCTGAAGATTTAAGCAGGTTGATAATGGGTGTTTTGGGCTTTTTCGGCATTTTCTTTCCGGCCTTAAACTCTGGTGGGGGACCTGCCATTTGCTGGACTTCCATTCCTGAAATAGCAACATTATTGGCAAGAAATTCATCATCATTCACCACAGGTTCTTCCACAGATTCTTCTTCAATCTGTTTTAACTGCTGTTCATTAAAAATGTCCGCAGCAGCCCTTCGTTTTACCATATAGTACTCCTTGTATATTTATTCCTATTTAATTGTAAGGAGCCCGATGAGAAAAATCAAGCATATTTAATTTACAGTGACGTTCTGAACCTTACCGCGTAACAAGCCAATCTTTTGCCTCTTCTATTGAACCGGCAAAATATACATCCTTTTTAATTGCCCTGGCAATAAGCTTCTGTATGCCCATAATACCCACGATTGCCCTGGCTTTGGAAATACCCATTGTATTCCTGACCATCGCATCGAATCTTTTTTTCACTTCATCATTGACATGGGACCCTGCGACATTGGTTATCGTATATATCGATCCGGGTTTATTCATGTATTTTAAGATTTCCTTCTCCATTTCTCCAATAAGTTCCAGATATTCCGGCCCGGCAAACAACCCGGAATAATCGACATACAGAATCCTTTTCCCTTTATGTTCAAGCCATTGTATCCGGTCACTCATCGTTATCTCCTTTCCTTATTAATTATCAGGAAAAATTCAAAAAAATCAATACAACGGGTGCGAACGCCATAACAGGTTTTAAAAACCACGGAACACACTGAATACACAGAAATAAAAGACCGAAAATAAAATAATG
>JAFGQK010000115.1 GCA_016935735.1 Spirochaetales bacterium
ATTATTCAGGATCTAAAAGCTTTTACCGGGAAAGCGGAACGGAAGGATGATGAAACACTCATGATCATCGAGATTAAGAAAACCGCCTTGAAAAAGAATTCAAAGGAGAGAAAAGCCGGTTTCCCGCGGCTGGCTGTTCGTTCGAAATAGTTATTCCGGCTGGCGGTTTTCAAATATAAACTTCATTAGCCGGTAATTCTTGAGAACCAGCTTGTTGAAAGATTATAATTGGGGTTCAACTACTGTTGAACACTCCTCAACATTCGTTGAGGTACGATAGTAATTTATAAGGTACTCCTCAACATTCGTTGAGGCACGGTAGTAATTTATAAGGTACTCCTCAACATTCGTTGAGGCACGGTAGTAATTTATAAGGTACTGGTTGAAAAGAGAAAACATATGGGAATGAAAAGATCAATTAACAGGTCCATAAAGACTCATCGTAAAAGAGGATCAATCCTTGGAGAATTAATCCTTCTGTTTTTACTGGTAAGCATTATTTTCCTGATGGTTTTTTTTAATGATATTATCACTCATCTTGGTTTTAAAGAACTGCAAACAAATTTGTCAAATCTGAACCGGAAAAACTCCAGGCGGGACTTCCTGGGTATGGTTTCCAGGTACAAATTGCAGAAAGAACTGTATGAAAACAAAACAAACGACAGTGATTTTGCAGTTGAAGAATTGAAAATAAATTCACTTATCAGTTCGAGTGAAAAATCCTTTGCAGAAATCAAGGAAAAATATAAAGAATTGCTTCCGGCTGCACTTTTTTTTGTTAATTCGATACGTTTTACGATGGGGCGGGAACCGCTTAGTATAAATACAGAAGATCCTGCAAGACATTACCTGGACGTTGCCTATTACTACGAGAGGAATAAACTGTTTAAAAAAGCACTCGAAATATATGAAAAGACAATGGGAGTGATCAGACAGGAGAATGACAGTGTGCCTGTCATTCAGTTGCACCAGGGCTTCTGTTTTTCCATTATCGGTGATTATGAGAATGCCCGGGACAAATATACTACCGTTATCACGACGGACAGGAATCCTGAAGTAACAAAAACAGCGAAGATCCTGTTGAGCTACCTTGATGACATCCAGCAGGAAATCATTAATGTCATGAATTCCGATGCAGATCCGATCGAAAAGGGCGAGAAGCTGTATAAATTAATGGCTTATGATGAAGCGATAAAATTACTGGATAATGCCGAACCGGAAAATCAGGAGGACCTTGAAAAGGTACAGTATTATAAAGCTCGTTCCCTGGAAGAAAAAGGGGAAACGAAAAATGCTGTTGAAATCTATCAGGATATCATTACCCAGGACCCGGATTCAGATTATGCCGTAATGTCGAACAGGAGGATACTTGCCCTCGGTGCCGTAAATGATAATAATAAAGATTTAAAGGAACTGGCAGATAAGAATAACCAGTTGATTGGAGACGGCGAGTATACCTTGTATTCCGAATCCCTTGCCGCGGCGGCCGGGGAAAGTGGTGGCCGCTCCCTCGAAGATATTCTTAAGGACAGTTATTTGAGTCCTGAAATAACTTCGGACCTTTTGAATGAAAACGATGCCGTGGAAAAGGAAAAAAATGATTTTATCGACGAGATTGTGACAGCTGTAGTAAAAGAGGATAAGGATTACACGATTAAAAATACCGCTTTTTATGAACAGGCGATCAAGAAACTGGAACAGGTGAAACAGGAACTGGAAGAGCGAAATGCTGTACTGGAAAAAGAAAAACAACGAACCGAAAATCAGCGAAAAAAGCTTAAGGAACTGGAGAAAAAGAATGTCGCCCTGGAAGCAAATAAACGGTTGATAGAAGATCAATTGCAGAAGTTGAAGGAAGAGAAAAATGCTGCCCTGGAAGAAGAAAAACAGCTTATTGAAAAGCGGTTAAACGACATGGAGCAGACAATTGAGAAAAATCAACAGGAGCGTTCTGCTATGAGTGGCAGGCTGGAAGTGGTTGAACATAAAGACCGGTTCGGAAGAATCATTTTAAAATACCGGTACGGATATGACGAAGCAGGTAACAAATATACCGATTCCTACTCTATTTATTATTACGGGGACTTCGATGAACTCTATAAAGTCGTAGATTATAACGGGAAAAATGAAATGACTGCCTATTATTTAATCATTTATGATGAGCAGGAAGAACAAATTAAAATTAAAAAATATGATGAGAATAATAATCTGATTTATGTTGATTGATAATTGATGATTGAAAGAAGATGTAATCCATGACCATCAATATTCCCGATTAAATCTGCCCCTCATCACCCGGTGTACCAGGTTCATGGGGATCCACAAGCACCACAGCAACCCGGGCAAAATCATCAAAAAACGATTCATTCTTTGCAATCATCCGGTAGGTTTTGGCCCCGCCCAGGCTTTTCCCGATAAGCAGGCATAAAAGCTGGGACTTCGGGATTCCGTAGTCATCGACCAGATCATTCACCCTTTTTTTTGCATCACCAATGTCATAGCTGCCGGATAACCAGTATTTACGCCATGCGCTCCAGCCGGAGACATTCCCTATGGCAGCATAAAAGGAATCATCGATGCGTTTATCATTCCCTGAACCGTCCCAGACAATGGCGACTATTTTTGTGGGTGTGCCCCTGGTTCCGGCGACCTGGTTTGTTCCGGCATCTTTCTCGGCCAGGGAAGACCCGGATGCCGTTTCCGTAGACTCTGTCACGGTGGAAGTATCTACCGGGGTATCACAACTGCCTGTTGTAAAAAAGATAACCAGTAAAGCACAGATGAAGAGATACCATGATCGTTGAATTGTTGTTTTCATTTCTTTCTCCTTTTTAAATAAATTTCATTTGAAATATAGCATAACGTTGGCTACAACCCAATTAACAGGCTGTCCAGGTTCTTTTAATTATGCTGGTCTCATTAACCTGGCGACCAACGTTTTGTTATTTTAACAAGATTTTAAGTCAAAATAACACATAGTAGCTTAATTAATGCAAAAAAAAGATGTGACAAATAATGCGACAAAGAGCAGGTTGACAGGACTCGATTATTCTTTTTCAAGGGAAAATAGAATCAGGATAGAATTTCAAATAATTGAGCTGTCGACTGAATCTTCAGTTTTTTATGAATTCTCCGTACGTATGAGCGTACGGAGTTAATCGAGACATTGAGATTTGCCGCTATTTCTTTGTATAGTAGTCCCTGTTTCAGCATGGAAATAACCCGTATTTCCTGGTCGGAAATTCCGTGTTGCGTATACAAATACCTGTCTCCTGTATCATATAATTTGTCGGCCTGTTTTTTTAATGTATCCTTTAAATACCGGTTTACCAATCTTTCCACTTCTTCCAGATTTTGTTTGCTTAAGGACTTACGCATTTTAATAAGGGCTGCTATTTTATAAAGCAGTTCATCAATTGAAAATGGTTTAACAATATAATCAATAGCGCCATCTGCAAGGCATTGAAGCCTGGTCTGATGGGATAATTTGGCTGTTAAGAAAATAAACGGTACAGCGGAATAGGTATTGTCTTTTACTATGTTTGCACGGAAGGTCTGACCGTCCATCTGGTCCATCATGATATCCGAAATTATAATATCCAGGTTTTTTATGTGCCCGATTTTTTCAAGTCCTTCTTTCCCATTCCGGGCGCAATAAACATTGTAATTATCTTTGAGTTTATCGTAAAGAAAACCAAGAAGGTCTTCATTGTCTTCTACCAGCAAAATAGAAGAACACTCGAAGCAGTATCGGGTATCTTCCGCTTGAACAGGGATAGTTGAACCATTAATAAAAAAATGATTATCTTTATCAGTTGAAACGACATCAGCAGCACCTATTTCATGGTTCATGAAACGTACAGTGATCCTGGTTCCCTCATTTTCCCTGCTTTTCACGGAAATACCGGCTCGAATGTCATTACAGATTCCCTTGACAATTGCAAGCCCCATCCCCAATCCCTGGATATTGCGTTTTTTATGGGATACCTGGTAATAAGGATAAAAGATATTTCCAATTACTTTTTCCGGGATGCCGATTCCTGTATCCGAAACATCCAGTACAATGCTGTTTCCTGTTTTTTTCAGAATGACAGATACCCTGCCCCCGGGATTATTGTATTTTAGTGAATTTTCTAAAAGATTATTTATAATTCTATTGAATGCAAACGGATCGATTTTTGTATAAAGTTCATCCAAATCCACAGAAACTTCGAGGTGAATATCTTTTTTTTCAGCAGCCTGCTTGAACAATAATACTGCTTCTTTGAGCATTTGTGAACAATTGATGATTTTCTCATGGTTATAAAAGGGTTTGCCGGATTGTAATTTATGTAAATCAAGAAAATTAACGATGTCTCTTTTCATTTTCTCAAGCCCGGCCTGGATAGGCTGAAGGTTTCCCGGTTCCCGGGAGGATTTATAAAAGTCGGAAAAAGAATTGGTCACGATGGTAAGCGGTGTTTTGATTTCATGGGCAATATTGATGAAAAATGTTTCCTGCTGTTCTTTTGCTTCCTCAAGCTGACGCGTCCGTTCACGGACTTTCTGTTCAAGACTGTCTTTAAGGAGAAGCAATTCATAATGCTCCTTATTAATGCTTTTGGTAAGGCTGTAAGAAAAGGTAAATGCCATAATAATAAAGAATATCCGTGTAATAAGCGAAGGGGTTATCTCAAGGTAAAGAGTGAGGATGCCGGTATGGATCAGGAGGAAGACCGAAAGCAGCGTATAGCCGGTCAGAATAATAAGTTCGTTTTTATTTTTTATTTTCATTTTAAACAGAAGTGTATAAATGGTGATACAAAGATACAACAGTGTTCCCAGGAAAAGCATAAAATAGAGAAGCCGGAGAAAGATAACGTTACCTGAAAACTGGAAAAGCAGGGAGGTCGATATCCCCGGGATAACGATTATACAGGAAAGAATTATTGAAAAACCTTTTATTCTCTTCATATTAAAAATAGTGTAGGGTAAAAAAATAAAAATAACTGCAAAAACAACACAGGTAAGAGCATAAATAAAATGGAAAAGAATATACTCATAAGAAGAAGAATATTTATAAATGGAGTTCCAGTAAAGGAAAAAACTGTAACATGAACAGAAGAAGGTAAAGAGCAGGTTGCTTAAGTCGTGTCTTCTCCCGGCAAAAATGAGGAGATGATAAATAGACAATGTTACATAGATTCCTATGAAAAATAACGCTGAATTCATACTCGTTTTCCTGCTTTACGAGAGAAATTCGTATTTTTAATTTTCCATGTTCATGATAGAAAAAGCCGTCATTCGTGTCAAGAACTTTTGGCAAAGAAATTGATTCATTATCAAAAGGAAACCTCCTTTGGAGGTGGTCTATTTCCTCCTTATTATATTGATTATAAAGGCTATGCCTTTCAGATTCTTTTGATTTAGAAAAAGCCGCCTGCTCTGCAGGTGGTCTTTTACTTTAATGTTATTGTACCCAGGCTTGCTACAAGGGCCTGCCTGTACTTATGATAAAGATCCAGTTCCCCCGCGGCTTCAGCAATTGCAATCCTCTTCCCGAATACGGCGATAGCAGTCATATAAATATAGTTTTCCTGTCCATAGGGAGCACCCCATTCAAAGAATACTCCTTTCCTGCCACCTGCATCAAACTCTGTCTGATCGATAAGCTCATACCCTTCTCTTTCAAGGTGTATTTTTACTGCTTCCTGCCAGAAACCGATCTCTTTTACCGGGTAATTTTTCACATATCGTACCCGGTAGAGGACACCTTCCGGGCTGACCCCATAATAGGATTCACAGGTCTTTATTTCGGCAAATCCTTCCGGTTTTTCCACTCCAACTTTATAACAGGCACTTATAAGTACCAGTGGAAGGATGATGCAGGTAATAAATCTATTTTTCATTGGGGAACCCCTCCTGTTTGAACCTGTAGAGATCAAGGGTATTAATCCAGTCAAAGGATGATGGTATTTTTTCCGGGAGTGCGGATTTCTTGAATGTAAAGGAAATCTCCACATAGGCATATTTCCTTTCCACTTCCAGCTTATTCAAACTCCCTTTCAGGCTTTCGATTTCGTTAAGCAGAAGAAGAAGTTCCTGCTCAATCCCCAGGGTGTCTTCAACCCCGGCCCTGTCAAAAAGTTGTAAATTCTTAAAAAGGATCTCCTGCCTGCTTTTGATCCCTGATGAAAGAGTAATATACTGCTCCCGGATATCTTCCGATGTTTCCGATATTTTCTCTACATCAACCCCCAGGGTTTCCAGTGTCCGGGTGAATTCCCTTACCTTTTCCACCGGTATTCTGGCAGAGAGGAGTGTGTCAGATTTAACTAAAAAGTACCCCCTGTTATTTTCCAGCCATGTCACAATCATCTCCTGTGTGGTTTCGGGATCAAAGACAATCAGGTTGGCACTTATGATAATACGTCTATAGTTTTCAAGAGAATGACACGGAAGGCTTAATATTATTAAAAAAGTGAGTATCATTACGATGATTGTTCTCATTTTATCCTGCCCTCCTTTATATACCCCTTTACTGCCTCCCCGAATTTCTCGAATGCAGCATGATTCGGGAAGAGTATTTCGCAGACAAAAATCTTATTTTCCTTTACCATGATACCGACAATATAATAAAAAGGATCCGGATCTTTACTCATAAACTGGACTGCTTTAAAATCCCCCAGCTCAAGAAACTCTGATGTTTTGTAGAACCGGGAAAGGTGATACTCCACCGCCCTTTGCCAGAAGCCGGCATCTCCTTCCGGTTTGTTTTTTGTTGATGCAATCCGGATACGTATACCCTCTGTACTCTCTGCAAAAAAGTACTTTCTATTATCAAACACTGCAAACTCATCACCTGTTTTGAGTTGTACCGAACCCTTAAGCGTATACAGGGAAATATAGAAAGGATCGAGCCCGGCTATCCAGGGAAATGGGATCGCACGTTTGTCTTCATAAGAAAGGCCGGTAAGCCGCTGCTCGAGCTGGATAGTAATCCGTGAGAATGAGATAAGCCGTTTGATATTTTCCAGGGTCATACTTATTGTTTCAATTTCTTCTGAAAGCCTCCGTATTTCTTTAAGGATTTTCAGACGCACTTTCACATCGGTTGTCTTTTCAAGGAGGTTGTACAGGCGGTTCCTGGTCTTTTTCGCAATTTCCAGCCTTGCTGCAAAATCCTTAAAGATATCTGTTACATCATATGTCTCGACAGATTTATTCAATACCTCACCCATCTCCATTAATGCAGTGAGTATTTCTGCAAACAATTCTTTTGGTATCCGGATAATGACTGTATCCTCATAGGAAGCTTCGACATATCCCTGCACCTTATCTGCAAGAGAAGAAATTTCATTCCTTGTCTCTTTTACATTATCCACACGGAGCCGTAAGAATCCAAAGTAAACGAGCATCCGTTCTTCCTGTTTTTCCCGCTCTCCCGTTTCCCTTTCCGTATCATCTCTTTCCCCGCCGCGAAAAGCATCCCCCGGCTGGTCTGTCCCGGATTCGTCATACTTCATGTCCTCTTCATCATCAGTTAAAGCAGACCTTTTGTTAAATACTTCAGAGTTTTCCTGCATATCATATTTTGAACAGGTGGTGAGAAAAACAAAAAATAATGTAATTATTAAAAAGAGCCAAGCGGTAAAACTGTCTGTTAATTGTTTCATACTACAAAAGTATAGTGATAGAAGTTAAATTTTCAACTATTTTCTTCTTCCTGGGCCATGAGATATTTAAACTCTTCGGCAGATACAATACTCTCCTGGTCATACTTTTCACCTTTATTCTTTTTAAGGATTGCCTTGATTTCAAAAACATCATCTTCCTGCTTCCGGGCAATAGTGAGCAGTCTGTCTGCATAACTCTCAAAAGATTGTGAAAGGGGCGACCGTTTGGAGAGAATATCATCAATAACTCCATTGAAGTTTTTTTTAAGCCGTTCCATATTTTTCAGATAATCTGACCGTTTCAGAAGATGGGGATTGCTTTTAAGCTTTCTGTAGATATGATCGATTGTATTGGCATAAAAAAAAATATCCTGGATAATTTTCTGGATAAAAAACCCGGCATTTAAATCGAGTTTTATTCCATCCTTGAGTGTCTTTACCTGAAGGTGAAGAAAAAAAATATTATCTTCATAGTGGATTACTTTTTCTGCCATTTCTCCTGTTATTTTAATCGGTTTTATTTATAAATTCCTTAAAGCCAAAATCCATAAAAAATCTTTTTTTTCACCCCTTGACACTCCCCTTTCCATATGGTAATTTCACACTGCCTCTTTATCCCTCGGTAAACATGGCGGATATATATATTCTCCTGTTTGGAAGGGATCGATAAATCATGACCGTAAGGAGGACTATATGAGAAATTATGAGGCTATATTTATCTTCCGCCCGGAAGAAGAACATGTGACACAGGGTAATACAGCAGTAAAGAATGAGTTTCAGAATGCAGGTATTACCATTCTCCAGCAGGATGATATGGGACAAAAGGATCTTGCTTATGACATTAAAAGAAACTCAAAAGGACATTACTTCTGCTATAAAATCCAATCTGAAGCAGGTAGTCTTAAAACCATTGAAAAAAATCTTAAATTAAAGCAGGAAATCCTGAAATTTATCTTTTTCAGGGATGAAAAGCAATAAAAAGGAGGGAAAAATGGCAACAGATATAAATTGTGTAGTTCTTGTTGGAAGGCTTACACAGGATGCAGAAGTGAAATATACAAACAGCGGTATTCCTGTAGGGAAGGTAAGACTTGCAGTGAATACAAAAAGAAAAAAGGATGGTCAGTGGACAGAGGAAGGAAACTTTTTTGATATTGTTATCTGGGGTAAATTTGCAGAAGCGTTGCAGCCCTATCTCTTGAAGGGGAAGGCAATAGGCGTTCAAGGTGAACTCCGCCAGAACAGATGGGAACAGGACGGCCAGCCGAGAAGCAAAGTAGAGATTGTGGCAAATAATGTCCAGCTTCTAAGCGGAAAATCCGGTACCCAGGGTTCAGGCAACCAGACTACACAGGCTTATACTCCTCAGCAGGGAGGAGAAGTAATTTCCCCGGATAATTTTGAAGATGATATACCATTTTAGTAATATAATAAGGAGATAGATTATATGTCAGATAGTAATAATGTGGAAAAAAAACCCAACCGGATAAAATCGAATAAGGATAAGGAATCATTCGGAGGTAAAAAGACCTACAGAGATAGGGACCGGGACAGGGATAGAGATGGCGATCATATGCAGTCAAAACGGCAGAGAATTTTTTTTAAACGGAAAATATGCAGATTCTGCAATGGGAGTGTAAAAATAAATTATAAGGATGCTGATATTCTTCGGAGGTTCACCACCGAACGCGGTAAAATTATTCCCAGAAGAATTACAGGGACCTGTGCAAAACATCAACGACGGCTGGCAAAAGCGATAAAAAGAGCCCGGATTTTGGCCCTTTTACCTTTTGTTGAAAAATTCAGATAAGAGGTAGTAAAGATGAAAGTTATATTAAATCAGGATATTCCGAACCTTGGTGAAGAGGGAGATATTAAGAGTGTTGCAGATGGGTATGCAAGGAATTACCTGCTGCCCAAAAAACTTGTTATGCCATTTTCCAGACTGAATTTGAAAATTCTGGAAAAACAGAAAATAATAATCGAAAACCGGAAAGAAGAAAAACGGAAAAGTGCCCTGAATATGAAAGACCAGCTTGAATCTGAACAGCTCGAATTCATTATGCCTGCTGGAGCAGGAGGAAAGCTCTTTGGCTCGGTAAATGCAGCCATAATCGCAGAAGCCCTGGAAAAGAAAGGTTATAATATCGAGAAAAAAAGGATTGAGATCCCGGATCACAGTATTAGAATGATCGGGGAACATGAAATTAAAATAAAACTTTATGAACAAAAGGAAGCAAAACTAAAAATCGTTGTGCAGCGGCAGGAAGAAAAATCAAAAGAAACTTGATTTTTTAAGGTGAAATGGCAGTGGCGAGTCTTAAAGACAGGATACCCCCCCATAATGATGAAGCAGAAGCAGCTACGCTGGGAGCACTTTTGCTGGATGGAGAAGCCGTTACAAAGATCATACCGATCTTAAGACCGGATGACTTTTATAAAACAGGGCATCAGAAGATTTGCCGGGCAATTATTGATCTTGATGCCAGAAGTGAGGCGATCGATCTTATTACCCTTACAGAAGAGCTGAAAAAAAAGGGGGAACTGGATGTATGCGGAGGTGCATCTTATATATCCCGTCTTACATCAACAGTGCCCACCAGTGCAAATATTGAATACTATGCAAAAATCGTCCAGGAAAACAGCCTGCGAAGGTCGATGATAAAGATTGCCTCTGAAATGATTTCCCATAATTACGATGATTCCCTGGAAGTCCGCGAAATTATTGAAGAAGCAGAAAAAAAGATATTCGAACTTACTGACAAACAATTCTCCGGGTCTTATTTATGTGCCAAGGATATTATCAACCCGACAATAGATGCAATTGAAAAGCATTACAAGAATAAAGGGAATTACACGGGCATTCCTTCGGGGTTCAGGGAACTGGATGAGCTTACAAGTGGTTTCCAGGACTCGGAGTTTATTATTATTGGAGCACGCCCTTCCGTGGGGAAAACAGCACTCGCACTTACCATGGCAGGGAATATGGCGATTAAAAGCAAAATTCCTGTAGGCTTTTTTACCCTGGAAATGTCAAATATGGCACTGATGCAGCGTATGTTAAGCAGCGAGGCCAGGCTTGATACGAAAAAAATCCGTTCCGGATTATTAAAACGGGCTGATTTTAACAATCTTATGAATGCAGCCAGTAAAATATACGAAGCCCCGCTTTTTATTGAAGATACTCCCAATCTCCGGCTCCTGGATCTCCGGGCCCTGGCCCGGAGAATGGTTGCCATAGAAAAGGTGCAGATTATTTTTATCGATTATATCACCCTTATTACATCCGAGACAAAAGATCTGCCCCGGCATGAACAGATTGCCGAAATTTCGAGATCGCTGAAAGCCCTTGCCCGGGAATTGAATATACCGGTTGTTGTACTTTCCCAGGTGAGAAGAGAAACAGAAGGAAAAGTACCGACTCTTGCAGATATCCGTGAGTCCGGTTCCATCGAGCAGGATGCAGATGTTGTCATTTTCATTCACCGGGAAAAGAAAGCCAGCGGGCAGCCGGATGAGCAGCCCAAAGGGGAAGAAACAGAAATAATTATAGCAAAACAGAGAAATGGACCTATCGGATCTCTGAGACTTACATTTTTAAAGGAATACACCAAGTTCGAAAACCGTTCATCAGAGGATATGCCCTGACAGGTGGCTGTCTAAAAAGCCGGAGTGAAGTGGAGGTTTTTTAGACAGTCCCTTTAATTGTTGTTTTTGATAAGGTGGTATTCAGCAGGAAAGTTTTGTGGATGCGAAAGGCATTTTTGTTTTTTAGGTTGAGGTTCTTGCAAAAATACTATATTTACTGCAAGACCCAACCTTGACAACAGTGGAGTATTTTTATTTCCTTTTAGTGTAATAAAATAAAAATATTCCGAAGCCTCTTGCAAAAATTCCTTAAATACTATTGAATTTTTGTAAGAGGTTTAGTTTACTTAATTATCAATAGAGGTGAGTTTATGGGAATAAGAGATGATTATGATTTTGAAAATCTTGAGAATGCTGCTGAAAAGCTGGTATTTGATGAGCTTGAAAAACAGCTAAAAGAAAATCCTCCTGCCTGTACATGCCAGGAGTGTATTCTCGATATAGCTGCTTTAGCCTTGAATCATGTAAAACCTTACTACAGGGTTTCTCTTCTGGGAAAGCTTTATGCCAATTCAGCACATATGACCACATATGGTGAAGAGGTGAAAAAAGCTGTCCAGGATGCAATCGGAAAAATCAGCGGCAATCCCTCGCATGATTAAGCCGAAATTTTACACTTTATTTCCCGGAGTACCTATATGAATTTTATAAAACGAATTAAAGAGAAAGCCCGGTCACTATCCAGGAAACTTATATTGCCCGAAGGAACCGACCCCCGGATACTGAAAGCCGCACAGATACTGGTAGATGAAAAGCTGGTGAGTTCCCTCTTTCTTATCGGCAACAGCACTGCCATTAATACCCTGGCAAAAAATGAGCATATCTCCCTTGACAATATCCTGATAGAAGAACCAGGGAATAACATATTCTTTGATGAATATGTTGATGAATACTATAACCTGCGTAAACATAAGGGTGAAACCATTGAAAAAACCAGGGAAATCATGTTACACCCTGTATACTGGGCAGCGATGATGGTCCGGAAAGGAAGAGCCGATGCCCTGGTTGCAGGAGCAATCACATCGACAGCTGATGTACTCCGTGCTTCGTTGAAAATAATAAAAACATCACCTGGTACAAAGGTGGCTTCATCATGTTTTGTTATGAGTCATCTGGACCCAATCTGGGGTTATAATGGTGAACTTATTTTTTCGGATTGTGCGATTATCCCGCAACCGGATGCAGAACAGCTTTCAGAAATCGCTCTGGCTGCGGCAGAGTCATGCAGAAAATACCTTGATACAGAACCTATCGTTGCCCTTCTTTCCTATTCCACAAAAGGAAGTGCACATCACCCGCTTGTCGATAAAGTTCGTGAGGCACTATCAATAACTAAACAGAAAGCCCCGGATCTTAAAGTGGACGGGGAAATCCAGGCAGATGCAGCACTTGTTCCCGATGTTGCCGCATTGAAAGCCCCGGGTTCACCTGTAGGGGGAAAAGCAAATGTTCTCATCTTTCCCGATCTGGCAGCAGGAAACATTGGGTACAAGCTGGTCCAACGCATGGCCGGGATCGAGGCATATGGCCCGCTTCTCCAGGGATTTACCCACCCTGTAAGTGACCTTTCACGCGGATGTTCTGTGGAAAGCATTGTTATTACCTCTGTCCTTACGATGCTTTAGTGAAAAAAATTATGAATTACGATAATGATAAATGGAATTCACTGTCTGACTTGACCCAAATTATGAATCCATATATATACATTATATGAAGCGTTATTGGGAAATCGATGTATTACGCGGGTCGGCAATTATTGCCATGATCATCTTTCATACAGTATACATTCTTTCTTTCCTGGGATTCGTTGATTTCGACTTACATTCCGGGTTCTGGTGGGTTTTTCCCCGGTGCATAGCAGGGACATTCCTGCTTGTTGTTGGCATATCATTAACATTAAGCTATAACAGGATAAAACAGACGCAAAGCAAGATAAAAATCATTCAAAAATACCTTTTACGGGGATTAATCCTGCTCTTCCTGGGTCTCATTATCACTTTAGGAAGTTTTATCATGCTGGATAGAGAAAGGTGCGTGCTGTTCGGCATTCTCCACCTTATCGGACTATCCATCATACTGGCGATTCCATTAATTCCACTCAAATGGATAAATCTTGTTGCCGGATTCCTTGTTCTTGTTGCCGGATTTATTCTTGGGATGTACAGGTTTGAGTTCTTCTGGCTTCTCTGGCTCGGATTCCGTCCGGCCAATTATTATCCTGTTGATTATTTACCACTTCTCCCCTGGTTCAGCTTTGTGCTTTTCGGTATATTTATCGGGAATTTTGTCTATAAAGAAAATAAACGGGTTTTCCCCCTTCCCGGTATTGATAATTTTTTTCTTATAAAGGGATTATGTATTTTGGGGAGATACTCACTTTATATTTACCTTGCCCATATACCTGTTATTTATGGAATTCTTCTTGGTATAAAATTCCTGTACGAAATATAACATTGCAGCCTTATCTACCTGAAACTGCCAGGACAGGTCTCCTACTCTTGACAATCTCTTACCCTCTTACTACTATATATCACATGAAAGCGAATGAATTACGACAAATGTATATTGATTTTTTTGTCTCAAATGCACATACACATATTTCCGGCAAATCCCTGATCCCGGAAAATGATCCTACGGTACTCTTTACCACGGCGGGAATGCACCCGCTGGTCCCTTATATCCTGGGTGAACACCATCCGGGGGGGAAACGGCTCGTGAATTACCAGAAATGTATCAGGACAGCAGATATCGATGAAGTAGGGGATCCTTCACACTGTACATTTTTTGAAATGCTCGGTAACTGGTCACTGGGCGATTATTTTAAGGAAGAGGCGATCCGGATGAGTTATGAGTTTCTTACCTCGAAAAAGTGGCTCGGATTTGACAGGAATACCCTCTCTGTTACCGTTTTTAAAGGGGATGAACTTGTACCCCCGGACGAAGAATCTGCTTCCATCTGGAGGGCTCTTGGTATTCCGGACCAAAGGATATACTTCCTGCCCCGTGAAGACAACTGGTGGGGACCTGCCGGAAAGACCGGCCCCTGCGGCCCGGATACGGAAATGTTTATCGACCTGGGGAAAGAACCATGCTCCCCGGGGTGCAGGCCCGGCTGTTATTGCGGCAAATACTTCGAGGTCTGGAACGATGTATTCATGCAGTATATGAAAAAAGATGATGGGTCATTTGAACCCCTTAAAAACAAAACCGTGGATACCGGTATGGGGCTTGAGCGGACTATTACCATGCTCCAGGGAAAACCGGGCGTCTATGATACAGAACTTTTTCTGCCAATCATCGAAATTATAGAAGAATTAAGCGGACATCATTATGGTGAAAACCCTGAAACAGACAGATCATTACGGATCATATCTGACCATATAAAAGCATCGTGCTTCATTCTGGGCGATGAATATGGTATCAAACCATCGAACCTTGGACAGGGATATATCCTCCGCAGGCTTATCCGCCGGTCAATCCGTCATTTAAGGAAATTAACACCGGAAGGAGGCTTTCTTGATGACATTGCAGATACAGTCATCGGGATGTATGGGGATATTTACCCGGAATTGAAAACCAACAGGGAAACAATTGCCAGTGAATTGAATAAAGAGGAAGAACGGTTCTCTGCGACATTAAAAAAGGGTGAACACGAGTTTGAAAAACTCCTTCCAAACCTGATGAAAAATCCGAGAAAAATCATCCCGGGAAGAGTTGCATTCAGACTCTATGACACCTATGGATTCCCCCTGGAAATTACCGAAGAACTCGCACAGGAACACGGTCTGTCTGTCGATAAAAAGGGTTTTGAGGAAGCCTTTCAGAAACATCAGGAGCTTTCAAAATCAGGTGCCGACAAATCATTTAAAGGCGGGCTGGCGGACCATTCGGATATGGTAAAAAGACTCCACACGGCAACACATCTTCTTCACAAGGCATTACGGCTTGTTCTTGGAGACCATATTGCCCAGATGGGGAGTAATATTACCGCAGAAAGACTCAGGTTCGATTTCTCGCACCCGGGAAAAATGAGCCCGGGACAGATTGCAGAAGTGGAAAAGATCGTGAATGAACAGATTGAAAAAGAACTTCCTGTAAGCTATGAAATCATGTCCCTGGAAGATGCGAAAAATGACGGTGCAATCGCACTTTTCGGCGATAAATATGAAGAAAAAGTAAAAGTCTATTCAATCAAAGGCTTTTCAAAAGAGGTATGCGGCGGACCGCATGTAGAGAATACCGGCGAACTGGGCAGTTTCCGTATAACAAAGGAGCAGTCATCTTCTGCCGGTGTAAGAAGGATACGGGCAATTTTACTCGATAAGCAGGAGAATTAGTTCTTTCAATTCCTTATTCTGCTTTTTTAACGGTAATCTCTACTCTTCTATTCAATGTCATTTTTTCCCCGGAAGGATTTTTAATTGCCTCCATAATTGCCCCATATCCCCGGGTTTCCACTATCAGATGTACTTTTCCGGTCTTGCTTTTAAGCAACCTTTCGACATTCTTTGCCCTCCTGATGCTTAACTCCATCTCGTTTCCGGGTTGGCCGGTGTTTGCAGTATGCCCCTCTATTGACAGTTCAACACGGGTATAGTTATCAAGATACAATACAAGTTCTTCGATTTTTCTCTCTTCGCCTTTTATAAACACATCAAGATCACTTTGAAAATAGACCGGTGTACGGTTTTTCAGAAAGTTTTTAAGTGAATCAATAGTAAAGTTCTCTTTCCCTTCCTGGATATTCTCTTGAATACCTTCGGAACTATCTTCTTTAAAAGAAGTATCTGTTTTTTCTGACCGGGCATTTTGAGATAAACAGGTGCCAACGCTTATTATACCGATAATAAGGAGTATTACAAGGATAATGACCAGGATCAGGATAAACGTTTTCTTTGATTTCCTGTTTCCACCGGCTTTCCCGCCCCTTTTATACGCTTTTACCCCGGGTAGTTTTGCCATGGATTTCTGGTTTTTAAAAGTAGTGAGATCCTGTATCTGAATTTTCTGTTTTCTTTCTTTCCGGATTTTCGTTTTCTTTTTTTCTGCTTTATGTATATACGGATCGTCTATCGTCAGATCATCTGTCTCGACATCAGGGATCATGTTTTTTCTCCCGGCAGATTTCTTCTGTTCACTATCTTCAAGAAGTTTTAGAATATCGTGTTCTTCCACATATTTATAAAAAAGCTCTCTTGTATGGGGTGTGCAGGATTTATCTGCCCTGAAATCTTTGAGTGTATCCCTCAGAATCTCCCGGTTTTTTCTACTCTGCTTTTTTTCCCATTTTTTTAGTAAATAATTCAATTCATGGGTCTGTGATGATATAAGATCATGGTCCTCTGGCATAGCGCTCTCCTCCTGATTTTTTATATCATACACCCCGCATCACAGGCAACTTACCTGGAGCTATTTGTTATGTATAATAAGATAATGCAAGATTCAAAAAATCTCTTGATTTTTTTGCTTTTTTCGCATAAAAACAACATAATATGTCAAAAAATATCAAGTTGTTCCTAAAAATCTTTTTCATTTTTCTTTTTACCGGAGCGATAATCCTTTCCTTTTCTATTTTTGATTCCAAAGATCCCAATCAAAAACAGCAGATACAGTATGAATGTCAGGATAAGGATTCTTTTTTGTTCTATAATGAATCTATCAGTCAAATTCCTCCTTTTCATATCTATAATCCCGGTGATACCCTTTCTGCTATTGCTTCCAAGTATAGAGTGAGTTTGGCAGAAATCGTCCGGTTCAATACGATAACAGATATACGTACGCTTAAACCCGGGGACCGGATATTTATCCCGCGGGGAATCAAGAAGCTCCGGAATGTATCTGATCCCCTGGAAATGGATTTAAAAACAACAGCACTTCCGGGGATTGTTACCATACGGTCATTCATTACAAAGGGAACGATTCCTCTTTCAGTGGATTTTTCCACTCTTTTTGACTTTCCCGGCACCCTTTCACCTGTCTGGGATTTTGGGAACGGGAGGTTTTCTTTTTCCGAACATGCCCACAATACATATCTCCGGCCCGGGGAGTACCGGGTAAGCCTGTGCCTGGCAGATGAGAAAGGACAGGAAATTGTCTCCAATTCCATTCTTATTTCTGCAAGAAAATTCAATATGAACCCGGATTCGGATATTTTTCTTACAATGGATTATGTTGGTGAAATCCTTGATCTTTCCGGACGCTTTTATGATGCCACGGGAAATCCTGTGGTCTTTGATTCATCTTTTACCGTAAGACAAAATCCAGGGCTATTACAGTATATTGATACAAACCGTTTCCTGGCTATTACGCCCGGATATACAAAAGTGATGCTTTTAAAAGGGAATAAAGAATATCATTTTTATCTCTTTGTAAGTCCTTTTCCCACACAGCATAGTGTGGAACCCTTTTTTAACTGGTATAAAACGCAGTTTAATACCGGGATGTACGGGAACTGCGGTCCGGCCTGTGTCGCCATGGCAGTACACTGGGCTACAGGAAAAAAAATAACTGTTGTAGAAAGCAGGGAAGAGATCGGTCTTCCGATAAAAAGCGGTGCCCTTACCTATCGTCATATGGCATCAAACTTCCGGTATCACAGGATAAAAACATATTATACATTTATTGATGATTTCGACGATATGAAAGATATTATTGACAGGGGAAATATTGCAATCATCCTGTTTAATACCACTTTTCTTCAACCAGTTGATGGGGATAAAACCCTTATATTTGTGGACAGGTATTACCCGGATACAACCGGGCATTATATTGTTCTTAAGGGGTATTCACTGGATGAAAAATACTTTGTTGCCTATGATCCGATTCCCGGGGACTGGCATACAAATACTGTCAGGTACACAGATGGTGTCAGTATGATCGGGCGGAACCGTTACTTCCTGGTTTACCAGATACTTCAATCGATTAAAGGAAAACAGGTCCTTGAGATTGAGCGGATAAGGGGTGAATGAGCCAGGGGAAACCGGTTAGCCGTTACCGGCTGTACATCTGCAATAACTTTATAAAATAATAAATCTGTTTATAGATATTGATGATCTTCGGTTTAATCATATTATCCGTATGCGTATCAATCTCTTTCCAGTTAATAATAAGCTCATGCGGCTGCTTTGAATAATCATCAAGCAGGGATTTGAGATTTTTCGCCAGGATAATTAACCCTTGAGCAGCATCAAACATTATCTTTTTTGCAGTATCATTAATTTCTTTCAGCATTTGCCTTAATAGCCGTGCTGCGCCTTTATCCCGGTCTGCCCTTATGGCTAAATTCTTAAGTTTCGATCCTTCCGGTGTTTCATCAGAGAGGGATTCGTCAAAGGTGAGCAGGTTCTCCGAAACATCCACGAGTTGCTGATATGAATCCGAGAGTTGCTGAGAAAGTATATTCGTTGTCCATTTCCCTTTTACAATAAGCAGGTCAACAACATCCCGTATTGATTTTTTACTATAATCAATAAGAAATGCCTTCACATAGTTCAGGGGAGTAACATGGATAAATCCGCCAAGCATTTTTTTCTTGAAGATCGTATTTTTCTGTTCATTATAGTTTTGCATTCGAAGTACAGATGTTGTCCCGAAGATTTTATTGCAGAGGAAATCTATATGTTTACCCTGTTTTTCTTTTGCCAGTTTCTGTATCGTGAGTTCGGTCTGGGTTTTAATCTTTGTCAGATAGGGTTCGACGATTTTTACATAAGAAATTTGGGAATTGGGTTTGTAATACGGATCATTGTCAATATGTTTTAGAATAAGCTCGATTACCCTTGTTCTCTGAATGTCCTGGAGTTGTTTTAATACCTTTTTCCAGCCATTTCTTGAGACGACTTCAACACCCCGGTATTCCTTAAGCAGATCAAGGATAACATTCCAGTTAACATTATCCTCGATTGCAAGAGCCACATCCAGGAAATCCTTAAGTTCATCAATAAGGTACTCTCCATTAACCGGTTCAAAACTCGGCTTATAAAAGAAATTCCCTTCGGGAAGATTTGTATCAAACTTTTTTAATAAAAAGTAAAAATCAAAATGTGCAAGATTCAAGAATTTTCGGAGAAAATTGTAGTGACCATTGATGAGTTTGATTTTTTCCGTATCAAATGCAGCAAAAAAGTCAAGAAGTTCCTGTTTGAGTTCCTCGGTAAGCTTTTTTGTATCGGTATATTTTACTCTTTCCCGGATGGATTCCTCCTGGAAACGGTTTTTAAGTTCTATCTGCTCATCACTCAAAAAAGATTCAATCACGATAATTTTTAAAGCCCCGGATGAATCGGCATGCTGGACCAATGTTTTTGCAGGCCCAAGGGTTTTATAAAAATCATAAAAAAACTTTGCAAACTGGGGCAAAACTGTACAATTTCTTGAGGAATAATATCTTTGATGCATTCGTTTTAAGGATTTATCAATATCCCTTAATAACTTGCGTTTTTCCCATTTAGAGTCACTTTTCCCAAGAAGTAGATTAAAGAATTTTTTAAAAAAACCTGCTTTCGGTTCAGGAGATGTTTTCAGATATACCTTTGAACCGGAATTATTATCCTGTTCTTTCATATTATCCTTATAAAAAGATAATGTCCTCATTCATAGACCTGGTTACGCAGGTATACGAATCAGGCATCCAGTTGATTATAACTCTATTATAATCTATTATCGGAAAAGAATGGAGAAGAAAATAGTATAAATACGATGATCAATAAAAAAATGCTTTTGAAATTTGCTTTTGACCAGGGTTTTCATGCTGCAAATATTATAACCAGCAAACAGATACAAGGAATCATTGATCATTTCCAGGGGAAATATAGTGCATTTCTGTCTCAAACAGAAAAGCAGTTTGCCGGTTTCTTCCATACCCCTTTTTTTTCTCATGATCCCGGATTCACTCTTCTTATGTGCGGGCTTTCCTGTTACAGGAAGGAGCAGAATCAGCCCCCGGATGCAGGTCCGGCCTGGGGTGCTTTTGCCCCGTTTGCAAGGCGGAACTATTATGCAGAAGCAGTACAGAGACTGAAAGCAGTAGTTAAAGAAATACAAAAACATACCGGGATCACAAAAAAGCAGACAAGAATTTTCTGCAATTCAAGGGCACCGGAAAAATTTCTTGGATGGGCCAGTGGACTTGGGGAATATGGCAAGAACAGTCTGATTATCCATAAAAACCTCGGATCTCTTTTTATTATCGCAGGGCTTTTTATTTTACTCCCGGGCGGGCAGTCAGATGAATGTAAGATACCGGCCCCCTCCTGGTCCCTCTGCGGTTCATGCCGTTTTTGCCTTGATGCCTGCCCAACACAGGCAATAACATCCCCCGGCTCTATCGATCGGGCTCTCTGCATCCAGGCACTATCAACCTGTCTGATTATCCTCCCGGATCATATAAAAAGGGCATTCGGCAACAGAATCTACGGATGCCAGACGTGCCAGGAAGTATGTCCCTTTAACCAGGGACTTCGCCTGGAAACACAAACCACGAAAGGTGATGTGGGAGCATGGATCCCGCTTTCAACGCTTCTTGAAATGCCCCCTTTGCAACTGAAAGATCACTTAAAAAAAACAGTCCCCGGCTCATCATGGATCGATATGAGAGCTCTTAAGCGGAATGCCCTCCTTGCTTCCGGGAACCTGAAAAGTCGTACCCTCCTCCCCCTTATAAAAGGATATCTGAAAGATCCTCATCCGGCTCTATCCGATGCAGCAGCATGGGCCGTGAAGATGATTGGTTCATAGGGTGAAAAGGAGATAATCCTTATTTCTACCGGCCCTCACTTCCACACTTCCTCATAATTCTCCTCTCCAAAACTCGATTTCCTCGTGGGTACAATATGCCAGTCATTCTTTGTATTTGTATCGGTCCCTTTTTTATCCCTGCAAAGTGAACGTGTTGCAGTGGAATCTTCGGGATTAATCCCGTCCCCGGGCTGTATCTGTTTTCGTTCCGGTTCCCAGCCCCCGGAACCTGCAAGTTCCAGGGCACGTTCCATTACCTTGCGGGTCCCGAATCCCCCGTATTTATCATCCGATTCCGAAGTTCTGTCAGAGTAGAGAACTCCATCGATTATCCCGGCACCCGGGGATTCATAGATGGTAAGTACCCCATTATTCCCGGATAATCCTGTCCCGTCTTTTATCCAGAAATCATAAGCATGGGGAGATACATCCAGTCCGCCGGAGATATCTTTCCCATCTGTCTCATCAATCTCTTCCGATATGCCCTGGGGTTTACAATGAAGAATAATGAAGTCCCCCTTCTTTACTTCAAAAGCCGGGAAGATAAGCCTGTTATCCCAGTTATGATATGTTCCCTGGTAACATACCACACCTCCCATATTCCCGTTTTCTGTCACCTTTAGTTCGATAAGATCAGGATGGGATGAGCTTCCCCGGGGAGTAAACTCATTGATAAGAATCCCGGGAATCTGCGAATTAAATCCATGAAATGCCGCAATAAAATACAGGCTATTTCCGTTATTATCTTCACACGTGGCAGTGAGTGAATATTCAAGGCCGGGCACCTGGCCGGATACGGAGACTTTAACTTCATTTTCATGCAAGGATATCCCCTGTAAAGAAAGACCGGGGTGAAAAGAAACACCGGATACGGGAATCGATGCAGGTTCATTAAAAAGCAGGGTTAATATATTGTCCGATTCCACCTTTAATTCCTCAAATACCGGGGGGCAAAAGTCATACTGTTCATCTGTTCTGGTATCCTGGAATGGCCCGCATGCAAAGAGGAGTATACCCTGGAAAAAGAAGAGAATGGAAAGCCTGGAGTATTTTCCATTCTTTTTCCTCCGGGAACACAGACCGCCTGAATAATTATGTTTCATTATATCCTCCTTATTGGTTTGATACTCTATATAAAGGGTTTTTGTTACTTCCTGCATGCATTGAAAACAAAAAAAAATTGGAAATTTTCATAAAACACAATAACTATTTGACTTTTATTATTATTTTTTTTTATACTGACTTTTAGCTATCCGGTTTTCTATAAGAGTGGGCTTGTATTCATGACAGAAAATGCAGGAAAAATCATTATGATAGAAAAGGAGTGTAAACATGTCTGATGATTCAGGACTTTATAATAAATTCGGCATTACCATTAACCCGGGAGAGTATTTATTTAAAGAGGGTGATGAAGGAGAAAAGATGTATATTATCCAGACAGGAAATATCAGGATTAGCAAAATTATCGAGGGAACAGAGCATGAACTCGCTGTTCTTGGCAAAGGGGATTTTTTTGGCGAGATGGCTATTGTGACAAACGAAAAAAGAACTGCTACTGCAACTGCTTTGAATAAATCCGATCTTCTTGCATTTGATAAACAGGGTTTCTTAAGCCTTATTAATAAAAATGCCAAAATTGCACTTAATATAATAGAGAAGCTTTGCAGACGTGTACAGAAACTTCATATTCAAATCCAGCATATGGGAAGGAAAAATTTACGCACCCTTGTAGCCCTGTATCTTTCCCAGGCTTTTAAGAATGATGCAGATGCAGACGGCCGTATTCCTTATGATGCATCCGTGAACGATATTTCCTTAAGTCTTGAAATTCCATTTGAAAATATAGAATCGATTATACAGGATTTCCAGGAAGAAGAAATGATTACAAAAGAAGAAACAGAACTCGTTCTTAAGAATAAAAAAAAGCTTGATGCCGTTATAGAAAAATGTCATTGATGCGGATAAGACGGCTTAATGAGTTAAGGCGTAAATTTATTAATCTTCTTGACCAGAAGATTGGGAGGGAAAAGATGGTGTTAAGAAAGTATATCAGGAAACTTGAATATCTTATAGAAAAAGAAGAAAAAAAAGATCACACATCTGAAATTCGAACAAATTTTTAGTTTGTTATGAACCAGGGTTCTTTAGCCGATAGTTAAAGTGACGTTACAGATAAAGGCGTATGTCCAAAAGAACAGGATTTCTTTTACTTTTACTGTTCATGACTCATGTAAGAATATCCGGGATTGATCTTTCCGTCTCGGCAGGGGATATCTATGGGGAATATCAGAAAGATGATGGGGGATATCACATCTTTGTCAGGAAAAAGCCGGATATTAAATCCATTCTTTTAACAGAATCTACAAAAGATCCAGAGATGAAAATCCATGTTTATGCTTTAAGAACTTCCTCATATAACCCGGTAAATGGGGATGAAAAGCGCATTCTTGATGGTGAGTTCCTGCAAAAAGGACATAATTCCTTAATCGATTCAACCCCGGAGGTGAATAAGAAATTCGGGACTGCCTTTCATTTCTTTATTCCCCTTGTAGTAAAATACGGTTACCCGGAACAACAAAGATCAGGGAAAATATATATCAGTGATGATGCATTTATTAATATGCGTTGTTTTGAAAAGCTTTATGGGGATTATTCAGGTCTGTATGAAGATAATCCTTTTACATTAAAAATAGTGAGAAAACAGATTGAAAAGCCTCCCGAGGACCTCTATAACCCGGATGCAGTAGAAAGATATAAAGAGATTACCGGAAAAACAGAAGGAAATATCTATTATGCAATCGGAAATGAGGATATGCTGGAAAAGCTTGAAAGCATATTGCAGAAGGAAAAAGGAGAAACACTGGATATGGTCCTTGCCCTGGATACAACAAAAAGCATGCAGGATAATATCCCTTATTTAAAAACACATATTGTTGAAATCTTGAAAAGAGCGACATCCAGGTACAGCAAATACCGGTGCGGCCTTGTATTGTACAGGGATTATAATGAAGAGTACCTGGTAAAGGACTTCCCATTTGTTTCTGATTTTAAACTATTACAGGAGCATATCAATAATATTACCGTAAAAGGCGGAAAAGATGTGCCCGAAGCAATATATGAGGCACTTTACCATGCCTGTAATACATTTGAATGGGAAGCTGAAAACCGGCTTGTTATTCTTATCGGGGATGCGCCCCCTCACCCAAAACCGCGGGGAGAAATCACACCGGCATTGCTGTATGATCTTGCCGATAAACTTTCTATTAGAATTAATATGATTATTTATCCTGAATAAGTGAATAAAGTTGTATTATTCCGTTTTTGGGGATTTATCTTTCTTTCTAGAAATGGCTTTCATTACTTTCTCGGATAAAATCCTGGGTGCTTCAGGAAGTAATACACCATCTTCCTCTTCATACTTTTTAAGAAGTTCATTAAAAAGTTCCACTGCTTTATCATCTTTTCCCATTTTATGATGAAGGAATGCAATCTCATATTGAGCCCATATGCATCCTTTTCTATCATCCGGGAAACGCTCCATAAAAGCTTTATAGTATGAGATTGCAAGTGAATAATTACGTATATCTGTTGCTTCATATGCTTTTTGAAATATCTCTACAGATGAAATTTCCTCTTTATAAGGATCAATCCTGGTTACACACCCCGAACTACACAGGATAATAAAAAGCAAAAAAGTTGGAAAAGCTATTTTCATTGAATGATTACTCCTTATTAATAATATAACCTGTCAGAAAAAAAAACGTTACGCGTTTTTCAATAATTATACACTTCATCTTTAATAGGAAGTGTTTTTTTCAATTCTCTTAAGAATTCTTTTGGGTCACCCATTGGTTCGTAAGAATCACAAAGTTCGAGGGTTCTTCTGGCAACAGTAAAATATTTATAATATTTTTCTTCGCCAAGTTTTTTCCGCCATTTCCCTGCATTACAGCGAACCCGAAGATAATATTTATTCGTATTTTCTGTAGGTACTTTAACAAGTTTGCAATGCAAACAATTTGCACAATAGATTTTATGGCTATCTGTCATTGTTTGAGATTCTCCGGATACTATAACTTCGACCATTTGGTCCCCCTCTTTCTTTTTTGAATTACATAGCTATTGTAATTCATTGAGGTTAACCCGATTTTTTTCCAGGATCATCAGGCAACCTGTCATTTTCGGTATAACTATACAGGTACTCATCCAGTGTGTCAACCGCATGGGGTGATGTTCCACACTCTCATAAGCAAGTGGAACACAGTATACAATAAATAAAAGTAATATTTATTCGATAAAAATAGATATTAATATTATAATTATAATTATATATATTATTTTTTTAGCGATACATCCTTACTGTCTTCATTTATTATCTACGATATAGCTACTTGATATAACAGCATCTCTTCTTTTTTTCGGAATAATGATAATTTTTCATAAGTATCCACACTATTCCCATATAATAAAGCCGGGAATATACGGATGTACAAGCAACTCATGTCTGGGGATAATCCGGACACTGTATCCATATCTTCCTGTTTCATCACAGGAAAGTTTTGTCGAATATTCTGCTACACGGTCTTTCTGGCTTATGCAAGCCATATCTTTCCTTCGGGCCTGCATAATTTCACCGCTGGAAGAAATAGGCCCATAGTATACTTCAACTGAAATTTCTTCCGGGGTAAAGATATCAAGATTTACTCCTGTGTATATTGTAAAAGAATCGCCAAAAGAAAGGTTTTTATTGTTTTCCGACCATACCTTTCGTATTTCAATATTCTTCCAGTTAAGTTTTACTTTTTTCAGATACCGGGCTATTTCCCTGGCATTTTTATAGTTATTTTCCGTAAATCGCGTATAATTGAAGAGTGCCGGTTTGTAAAACATATCGGAATAATTCATGAGCATTCTGGCACTGTTAAATTGTTTGCCTGTTTTTTTTATGCTTTCTTTCATTCTCTTTATCCATTCCCTGGGAAGATTATCTCTCCCGCGAGAATAAAAAAGAGGGATAATCTCTTTTTCAAGCAGATCGTACAATGCTTTGCTTTCTATCTCATCATGAAGTGCATGATCTTCATATTCTTCCCCCTTTCCGATTGCCCATCCGATTTCCGGTTCATATGCCTCGTCCCACCATCCATCAAGCACAGAAACATTCAGTACACCATTCATCGCGGCTTTCATACCACTTGTCCCACTCGCCTCCAGGGGTCTCCGGGGTGTGTTCAACCATATATCACTCCCGGAAATAAGATAATGAGCCACAGCATAATCATAATCCTCTAAAAAAACAATCCGGTTTCTTACCTTTGGGTCTCTTGAGAAGTGAACAATCTGTTTTATGAGTTCCTTTCCCGGGATATCATCAGGATGGGCTTTCCCTGCAAATATGACCTGGACCGGCATTTCCGGGTTGGAAAGAAGGTTAATAAACCGTTCCGGGTCCATAAGAAGAAGGTTTGCTCTCTTGTATGTTGCAAACCGCCGGGCAAAACTTAAGGTAAGGTGATAGGGAGAAAGTGCTTCATCTGCCAGGGAAATAACTGCTTTAGTTCTTCCTTTTCTTAAAATTTGTTTTCGCAGTTGTTCCCTTGCATAAACGACAAGTTCCTCCCTGCGGCGTTCATGGCTGCGCCACAGTTCTTCGTCCGATATCCTGTCGATCCTGTCCCATATTGCAAGGTTGGACGGCTCTTCATAAAACCTCGGTCCGAAGTATTTATCAAGGAGATCAGTCATGACAGGGGAAAGCCATGTTTTCGGATGCACCCCATTAGTGATATGATTTATAGGGATTTCCTCCTGGGGCAAATTGACCCAGATATTCTGCCACATTTTTCGTGAGATATTACCATGAAGTTTGCTTACTCCATTGCAGTATGCAGATAGTTTTAATGCAAGGCTTGTAAGACAAAAAGGTGTATGAGGGTTCTTTGGATTTTCCCTGCCAAGGGTAAGGAATTCATCCCATGTAATACCCAGATCCTTTACATAGTGTTTCAGATATTTTTCCACCAGGTCGATGGGAAAACTTTCATTCCCTGCGGGTACAGGGGTATGAGTGGTAAAGATATTTGTCGGCCATACGACCTGGTATGCTTCATCAAAGGTAAGATGATGTTCCTGGATAAGTATTCTCAGGCGTTCAATACCAAGAAAAGCAGAATGTCCCTCATTCATATGGGTAACAACGGCATGTAATCCCATGGCCTGGAGTGCCCTGATTCCTCCTATTCCCAGGAGGACTTCCTGGCGTATCCTGTTTTCTCTTCCACCGCCGTACAGGGTTGCTGTAATAGCACGGTCTTCCGGGGTGTTTTCCAATATATTGGTATCCAGAAGATATAGAGAGTTCCTCCCCACTTTCACTTCCCATATCTGTGCAAGAACAGTTGAATGGCCTATCTGCACGGATATCTTAAACGGATTTCTTTTTTTATCGAGACATTCTCGAACAGGCATTGTATACCAATCGTATTCCGGATACACCTCCTGTTGAAATCCATCGATATTAAGGTATTGTTTGAAATATCCCCTGCTGTAGAGAAGTCCCACCCCGGCCAGTGGAATTCCCAGATCGGATGCAGTTTTCATATGGTCACCGGAAAGGACCCCAAGCCCTCCCGAATAAATCGGAAGACTTATGTGAAGACCATATTCCATCGAGAAATATGCAATAACATTATCTGTAGGTCCGTCGTACCAGCTGTCATTTTCCAGATATTTGCGGTATTTTGCATACACCCTGTCATATGCAGCAAGGTACGAATCATCATTCGCCATCTGCTCAAGTCTTGTCTGGGATACAAGACCCAGCATTTTTACAGGATTCTGGTTTGAGGCAATCCATGCATTGTAATCCAGCCGGATAAAGAGATTTGCCGCATCAAAATTCCAGATCGTCCACAGGTTGTGGGCTAAATCATCAAGATGCTCCAATCGTTGAGGAATTTTAGGTTGTATTATAAACGTTTCAATTTTCATACTTACTGATTATCAGTATCCTTTTCCTGAATTGATACAGGAAATCAGAAAACTGATTAAGTGTCAGTATAATAAATACACATAACAAGATCAATAAAATTTCTTTAAAAATTGTTTTTATTTACTGCCGGATATCATTGATATGGTTTTCCTGTATTGGTTAAGGTGCTATCCTTACTTTTTGCCGATTTCTTACTGAACAGGAACAGAAGTATAAGGGCAATCCCAAGAATCATAATAAGCACAGGCCACCAGATTGAAACAAACTGCTGGAAAGTAAGACCCGTAATATTCAGACTGAAAAAAAAGAATATGCATGACAGGAGAATAATCGTCACTGCAGGAATAAGGATTGCTATTCTATATTTTTCCTTTTTTTTCCGTACACCATAAGGGATAAGGGAAATTCCTGTAATCAACATAAATGCAGGCCAGATTTTAACAAGATTTTTCTCTGATATGACAGTATTAACAAGGAGGATAAAGAAACCGCCAAGTGTAAGAATCATACCAAAAATTATATAAATATCCCGCTTTCCCTGGAAAATAACCGTATAGAGGAGAAAAAGTCCGATTATTATGACCGGGAACGGCCATAAAACCTCAAAACGGGGCAAGAAACCGAGTGTCCACAAAAGAAACAGGATACCGGTGATAAAGATAAGCACTCCCATTATAAGATATTTATTAGGGAATTTCGGTGGTTTTTTTTGAGTCATTTGTTTCAGTTACTCCTTAAAACGAAAGAATTACATATTCTGAATAATTTTATCACCAAATTCACTTGTCGATACTTTTGTTGCATTGTCAGTAAGCCGGGCAAAATCATAGGTAACAAAACGCTGCGTAATGGTTTTACTCATTCCCTTCCAGATCAGATCTGCTGCTTCGTTCCACCCCAGATATTCGAGCATCATTTTCCCGGAAAGGATGACTGAACCAGGATTTACGATATTCTTTCCTGCATATTTGGGGGCCGTACCATGGGTAGCTTCAAAAATCGCGTATCCATTTTCAAAATTGATATTTGCCCCTGGTGCTATCCCGATTCCCCCCACCTGTGCTGCAAGAGCATCAGATATATAATCGCCATTCAAATTCATCGTGGCAATAACATCGAAGTTTTCCGGCCGTGTAAGTATTTGCTGGAGAAAAATATCTGCGATAGTATCCTGAATGAGGATTTTTCCCCGTGGTATTTCATTATTATTCACCTGGTCCCAGGTAATAATACAATCCCCGAACTCTTTTCTTGCACATTCATATCCCCAATCACGGAAAGCCCCTTCGGTAAATTTCTGGATATTCCCTTTGTGAACAAAGGTAACACTCTTTCTTTTATGCTGTATTGCATACTGTATTGCTGCCCGTATAAGACGTTCAGAACCGTATTTACTTACCGGTTTAATACCAACACCGGAATCGTTACGTATTTGCCATCCAAACTCTTTTTCACAAAAAGCGATGAGTTTTACTGCTTCCGGTGTTCCCTGTTTTAATTCATACCCCGCATAAACATCCTCGGTATTTTCCCTGAAAACCACCATATCCACCAGCTCCGGTCTTTTTACCGGGGAAGGCACACCCTGGAAATACTTAATAGGCCGCAAGCAGACATAAAGATCGAGTTTCTGTCTTAACGTAACATTCAGGCTTTTAAATCCGCCGCCAACCGGTGTTGTGAGGGGGCCTTTTATACCGACAATATATTGTTTGAATGCATTCAATGTTTCTTCCGGCAGCCACTCGCCGCAGTTATGATATGCTTTTTCCCCGGCAAATATTTCAAGCCATTCAATCTTTTTCATATCTTTGTATGCTTTTAAAACAGCAGCATCAAAAACCCTTACCGCTGCTGCCCAGATGTCGGGTCCTATCCCGTCACCGCAAATAAATGGAATAATCGGTTTATCCGGTATGATAAGCCCGGATTTTTCTTTTTTTATCTGTTCACCCATTTTTATTCATACCTTAAGCAATTGCTTTATATAAATGTACACAATAAAACAAGGATGCTCAAGTTGTTTCAATTCTTTCCGGCTTTTTTTTCCACTGAATTGATAAAATGTGTCTTTTTTTCTTGTTATTCCTCATAAATATGACTTGAGAATAGTACCTGGATTATGTTAGTCTTACGTTAAAGGGAGTATGTAGTTATTATGAGTGCATATAAACGCCGATATTTACTCTTTCTGAGTTTTCTTCTCTTTGCAGGTTGCAGTAATATCGATCCGTATTTTTTAAGCGGCAATTATTATCAAAATAATGAATTAAAGGAGCTTTTCAAGCTCCTGCCGGGAGAAAAGGAGGAAATCCGTTTTGTTCTTATCCAGCAGATTTCCCAGATCCTTTCGAAGAGTGATATTCATAAACAAATTTCCTTTCTTACTAATTATGTTGAAAAAAATCCCTTTGACCCGTATAACTCATATTACCTGCTTTCTGTTGCAGAATCTTATGAAGAGCTTAATGCCCTTCCTTTTGCAGTTCATTATTACCAGCGGATATTGAACAATCACCCGGATCTTATTGTAAAAGGAAATACAATCCATTTCCATTGTATCAAGAAACTCCTCCAGTATGTAGACGACAGCCATTTAAGGCTTCGTTATTATAAAGAACTTCTTTCCAGTTTCGAAGACCAGGTGGATGATACGGGAAAGATATACTATTCACTCGCCAAAACCTATGAAGAGGCAGGTGACTGGGACCAGGCGATGCTTGCCTACCAGAAATTTCTTAAATTACCCCGTACAGGTATTCCCGGGACAGAAGATGTTTATAAGAAAATAGAAGAAAAAATCGATTTTTATAACGCAGATTATCTTAAATGGACGGTGGATGATCTTTATTTTCTTGTCGGCGAGATTAAAGATGCGATTATTCATAAGAATCCCAAGAAACTTGAATACTATAAGGCGAAAGTCAATTTCTTTACCATGTACTGGGAACAGAAAGATTATGACGAGGCCAGGGCAAAGTATTTCAATATCACCACGTTTCTCTTTTCTTCTGATCCGAAGATCGATGAGGAACTTGATATTGATTCCAATTCCACAGAAGCCTTTTTAAGAACCTCGCACTGGGCTTACAGGGACCCTGTATGGTATTTCTATTTCAGAAGAATAGACTTTCCCACTGATCCGGAAATAGATGGCCGGTGGGAATGGGCAGGAATATATTTTGGGGAAAAGCGATGAGGTGTAATCCTATCTATTCGCAGGGTGTAATTTTAAATAAGGTGGTATAGTATGAAAATACAGTTTTTCGGTGCGGTGAGATCGGTTACCGGGTCACAACATATGCTCGAGATTAATGGGAAAAAGATACTTCTTGAATGCGGGCTCTACCAGGGAAAGAGATCTGAATGTTACGCCCGCAATCAGAATCTTCCCTATAATGCTTCGACTGTGGATTTGTGCATCCTTTCCCACGCACATATAGACCACAGCGGGAATCTTCCCAATCTTGTTAAAAACGGCTTCCGGGGGGATATCGTCTGTACGTATGCGACAAGGGATCTCTGTGCGATTATGCTTAAGGACAGTGCGAATATCCAGCACCATGATATCGTTTATCTGAACAAGGAAAGAAAGAAAAAGAATCTTCCCCCTCTTGATCCTATTTATACACTGGAGGATGCTGTTCAGAGTTTGAAATATTTTATGGGCCTGTCGTATGAACGGCCCCGGGAGATAATGCCCGGGGTAACACTCACCTTTTATGATGCAGGGCATATCCTCGGCTCTGCAATTGTCGTCCTCGATATTGAGGATAAAGAAGAAAAAAAGGACCTGCGCCTTGTTTTTTCCGGGGATCTGGGCAGAACGGACAGACCCATATTACGGGACCCGGATATTATCAAAGAGGCGGATGTTCTCCTCATGGAAAGTACCTATGGAGACAGGCTTCATGAGGACACGGATCAGGCAAATGTAAAGCTTGAACGTATTATTAACGAAACCATACAAAAAGGCGGTAAAGTGATTGTCCCGTCTTTTGCAGTGGGCAGGACGCAGGAGATAGTCTATACCATTCGGAAACTTGTGGAAGCAAAAAAAATACCGCAAACCCTTCCTGTTTTTGTCGACAGCCCCCTTGCCATCGATACGACCGGGATATACCGTCTTCATCCCGAGGCATATGATGAAGAGGCATACCAGATTCTCCTGGAAAAGAATGGTGACCCTTTCGGGTTTGAAATGGTGCATTATACGCGTTCAGTCAACGAATCCAAAGAATTAAATAAAATGAAAGACCCGGCTGTCATCATCAGCGCGAGCGGCATGGCAGAAGCAGGCCGGATTCTCCATCACCTGAAGAACAACCTGGGAGACCCGAAAAACACGATCCTTTTTGTGGGCTGGCAGGCCCCGAACACCCTGGGGAGAAGACTGGTGGAACGGGAAAAGGTGGTGAGGATTTTCGGCGATGAATACGTCCGAAAAGCAAGGGTGGAAAAAATAAACGGGTTCAGCGCTCATGCGGACCGGAATGAAATGACATCCTGGCTTGACTGCCTGGAAAGAAAGCCCGGAAATACCTTTGTTGTTCATGGCGATGAATCTGCTTCTTTATCATTTGCAGAACACCTTAAAAAACGGGGGTTTGAGTCCATAAAAGTGCCGGAACTGGGAGAAATTGTCACAGCATAACTATCCATTAATTTTATCCAGTTGGAATTTCGAGAATTTTTACAGGTTCTTGACTTAACTTCAGACCTCATGCAACGACAAAAAAAGCTAATAAAATAACATTTTCAAATTCTTTAAAATAATAATAATGTTTAAGACGCGGATGTCCGGGCAGGAACCCGGGAACTCAGTTTTTTTTAATTTAACTTCCTTAATACTATTCAAATCTTTAATATTAGGACCCGGAAGAAACTATAAAAACCCTGCAATATTTGGTTAAAACTGGAAGGCCCCCACTCAATTTTGATCCAGATAGCCTGAATTATTTTTTTTCTTTGAATAATTAGATTATAAGGACGAGGTATGTCCAGTAGGTTACACAAAACATGTGGGAATGGAAGATTTATCGAAATTTATTGCTTTTCAGAGTAAATTTTTATTACCCAATTTACCATTATGCTGTAAAATAAGCGAAGGTGTAAGATAATGGTATAAAACGGTTCTTTTTTTCTGAAAAATTCAATCCATGCCGCAATTCCTTTCAGGGCAACAAATAGCGCCTCTGAATCTACTCCAGAGAATGAAATATTTAATACGTGAGGAACAATGTAATCCAAATCTCCATTAATATTATATCCAACCTGGTATAATATGCTTAATAGCTTGTTTCTAATTTTTTGATTTTCAACATTCCATGCCTCATTATTTTTTAATGCAATTTCGGCTGCTTTTCCTAACCCTGCAATCAAGGGGACTGGTAGTGTTCCGGGCCGTAAAGCATTTTCCTGTCCGCCACCATACATTAATGGTTTTAAAGGAGATTTCATGTTGGCTCTTTTTTTCACTACCAATGCACCAATTCCCATGGAAGCATATATTTTATGCCCACTAATGCTTATCATATCGATTCTTGGATGCTGTAATTGAATTAAGCTTTTACCAAATCCCTGCGCGGCATCAACATGAAAATAGATTTCTGGGTATCTTTCCAATATCTCTGCTATTTCTTCAATAGGTTGAATCACTCCTGTTTCGTTATTTACCTGCATTATTGAAACAAGTAATGTTTTGTCTGAGATTGTGTTCGCTATATAATCTAAATCAACCCGGCCTTTTGAATTTACTGGCGATAGATAAACCTTAAATTCTATTTTACCTAATTGTACTAACGGTTCAAGCACTGATTTATGTTCAATAGCAGATGATATAATCCCGGTTCTGTTTGAATCCTTGCCGAATTCAGATAATCCCAAAATTGCAAGGTTATTACTCTCCGTCGCCCCGGAAGTAAAAATTACCTCTCTGGAATGACATTTTACAATCGCGGCCACTTTGTTTCTCGCATCTTCCACGGCTTGGTTTGCCCGCAAACCAAACTCATGAGTCCGGCTTCCCGCATTCCCGAATTCGTACAGAAAATATTTTTTCATTTCATCAACTATTTCCGGCAATACGGGTGTTGTGGCATTATAATCTAAATATAGACAAACAAATAAGGTTTGTAAAGAGAACAGGAAAAAATGGAGAATAATTCGGGTTTTTCATTCCCGGCAATTCGCGGAATTCAGGCAGGAAAAGAATATTATGTATCAATGTGTCAGATAAATATAATTCCGAAATTATTTGATATGAGTAATATTATCAATATCAGTCCGGAATTAAGAGCACAAAGACTTATAAATAAAAGCCGGATTCCTCTTTTAAAAAGATATATTCTTAATAATCCGGATAACTATGTTTTTTCATCTCTCACGGCTTCAATAGACGGGGAAACGGAATTCATCCCCCTGACGACCGATGCACAGATCGGAAAGCTGAACATTTCTAAAAAAGCCCGTTTTATTATTAATGATGGTCAACACAGGAAAGCCGCGATTGAGGCAGCCTTAAAAGAAAATAAAAAATTCGGATACGAGACGATTTCAATTGTTTTTTTCCTGGATTCAGGTCTAAAAAAAAGCCAGCAAATGTTTGCAGATTTGAATCGCTATGCAGCAAAACCTTCCACATCACTCAATATTCTTTATGATTATAGAGATCCAATTGCAATGCTGGTGAAAGAATTTATTTTCACCTCATCTTTTTATAGCGAATTAATTGAAATGGAAAGGACATCCCTTTCTGAAAGATCAAAAAAATTGTTTACTTTAAGTGCGATTTATCGAACAACAGTGGAGTTGCTGAATAATCATGAAAATATTGAGTTAAACAATAAACAAAGGGATTTTATTTTGTCTTTCTGGGAAGATTTAGCTTTGCAATTTAAAGAATGGCAGGATGTCAAAGACAATAAAATAAGTGCCAGTGAAGTAAGAAAACAATATCTTCACTGCTATGGTGTGTTTCTCCAGGCCTTTGGAAGAATCGGCAGCAACCTGTATAATAAAACCCGCATAGAAAGGCTATCCTGCTTAAAGAAATTAAGATCCATCGATTGGAGCCGTCAAAACATTCAATTATGGGAAGGCCGCGTTTTAATTGGAGGAAAAGTATCCAAAAACCGGCAGAATATTATACTCATCGCTAATGTAATAAAGCAAAGGCTTTCTTTACCACTATTAAAAGAAGAATCTGAAATAGAGAACGCATATTTAAAAGGGAGCAAGGATGGATAAATCGATTTTTACACAATTCGGATTTAAAAATGTTTTAAATAAACTCCTTACAGAAATCTCACAACTATATCAGCATGATGATATCCCCTGGATTATCGGGTATAGTGGAGGAAAGGATTCAACAGCAGTAGTACAAATTATCTGGATGGCTTTAGATTCCCTGCAAGCAAAAAAACGAAAGAAAACAGTGCATGTCATCAGTACCGATACCCTTGTGGAAAATCCAATAGTTGCTCAATGGGTAGCTGCTTCATTAGCATTGATTAATAAATCCGCGAAAAAACAGAAGATTCCGATTATTACTCATCAATTGACTCCCCAGGTAAACGATTCATTCTGGGTAAATCTTATCGGAAGGGGATATCCCTCACCGCGTGCAAAGTTCAGATGGTGCACATTGCGGTTAAAAATCATGCCTTCCACCCGATTTATAAAAAGTATAACAGATGATCATGGGCATTCTCTCCTGGTTTTAGGTACAAGAAAAACAGAAAGTTTTAACCGGGCAAAAACAATGGCCAGATATGAAAAATGGAGGGTGCAGGATAGAATAAGCCCGAACGGTGATTTAAAAAACTCTTTCATCTATTCACCCATAGAAGATTGGACAAATGATGATGTGTGGATGTTTCTGATGCAAAAGGAAAATTTCTGGGGTATCGATCATAAAGACCTTCTGGGAATGTACCGGGGGGCGACTGCTGATGGTGAATGCCCCCTCATGCTTGATACATCAACACCCAGTTGCGGAAGCAGCAGGTTCGGATGCTGGGTATGCACCCTGGTGGATGAAGACAGGTCAATGGGCGCTATGATACAAAATGATGAAGAAAAAGCCTGGATGGAACCTTTGCTCTTGTTTCGCAATGAATTAGCAGAAAAAAATGACAGACATTTACGGGATTTCAGGAGAATGCATGGCCAGGTTCAGCTATTTTCAACTTCCAGGGAAGAAATAAAGCTGATACCGGGTCCATATACAAAAAAGACGCGGGAGTATTTTTTAAGTGCATTGCTTACAATTCAGGAAAATATAAAAAAAGATAGTAAAACACCGGGAGACATAAAAAAGAATGATGTAATAACACTGGATGAGTTAAAAGCTATCAGGCGGTTATGGATCTGGGAAAAACATGAAATAGAAGATACGCTACCCGGTATTTATAAAAAAATCACCGGCAGGATCTTCCCCGATGATGAAGACTTACATAGTTACCTGCCGTTCAATGACGAGATATTTACATTATTATGGAAAAGCTGTGATTATAATGAAATTCATTATACTTTAGTCCGTGAATTATTAGCAATTGAAACAAAATATAAATTAAATATACGAAGAAGTAACATTTTTAGTGAAATCGAGAAAGCATTACAGAGAGGTTTCTTTTGTTCAAAAGATGATGCTTTTGCTTTTGCCATGAAGCAATATAAAACCAGACAGTTCATTGAAAATATAGAAGATATTGATAATTTATTGGACATAAGTAATGAATTATTAACTAATATAGAGGGAAATAAGTGATTTTTAAAAAACTTAAAATAAAAAATTTCGGCATATATAATGGCTCACATATAATTGATTTTTGCCCTAAAACAAAAAAGCCGATCGTGTTGATTACTGCCTTGAATGGGAGCGGAAAGACGACCATTTTAACCGCGATCCAGATAGTTCTTTATGGAAAACTTGCGCCGGTTATAAGAGTATCAAAAATGGGGTACCGGCAGTATCTTCAAAGCAAAATCAACAATGTCACAGATGGGGAAACCTCATTGGAATTAGACATATCGATATATGAAAATGGTAAGAGATCCACATATTCGGTTAATCGTTGCTGGTATTATAATGACAGCCATTCCGATATAAATGAATCTTTTTCCGTTAAAGTCAATAATAGTGAAGAAAGAGCGGTTACCGAAAAATGGATAGAATTTATAGAAGGCCTTCTTCCTTTAAATATCATGCCTCTTTTTTTCTTTGACGGAGAAAAAGTAGAAGAAATGGCAAGCGTCGAAAACTCATCATCCATGCTGGCAACCGGAATATTATCACTTTTGGGAATGGATATTGTAAACAAATTACAGCAGGATTTAAAAATATATGAAAATCGATATATAGTAAAAGATAATAAAAACCTCCCGGACCCATCAGTCTTAAAGGAATATCGCGATAATGTCATCTCCCTTCAAACTGAATATAAAAGAAACATTCAGGAAAAGGCTTTATTTCAAGCGAAATTGGAACAGGCAAAGGGAAAACTTGAAAAATCCCAAGGGGAATTCCTGAAATCAGGAGGTGATCTTTATAATAGAAGAGAGGAGTTATTTCTTAAAGAAAGACAAATAACCAGGCAATTAATCGAATACCAGGAAACGAAAAATCAAATCATGGCTCATGAAGGTCCTTTATTATCAGTAAAAGATCTGTTATCTTCCGTTGTCAGGCAGGCGAAAAATGAAATGGCGGGCAATGAAGCAAAAATAGCCGGTAAATATTTAGAAAAACAGCATAAAGAATTATTAGTACTTCTAGACATCGATCTTTCAAAGGAAGCAATAGAAAAGATCAATCATTATTTTAAAGAGAAAAATGATAAATTTCTAAAGAGCGGCGAAATTGACTACTACCTTGATATTTCACATGCAACATTTGCAGAACTCCTGCATTTACATAAAGAAATAATTCCAGGAACCAGTAAAATCTTAAAACAAACGGAAGCAGCTGTGAAAGATTTGGAAGAAGAAAAAAGTACATTAACTGAATTAATTAATGGGCTTCCCGCAGATACTGAAATCCAGCCGATTAAAAATTTCATAGCGTATGGGATTAAGATCATGGCCCTTCTTCAATGAAAGGGGCTTGCCATGAAATACTCCCAGAGCAGCGGCAAATGCCAGGACCTGGGCTTTTGATTCAAAAGTACCTGTACCCTCATCAGGTTTAAATACCAGGCTTTCAATAAAATCAACCTTGTCTTTCGGGACCCTGATTCTTCTCTCAGCCATGATCCACCTCCAGAATTTCTGTGTATTCATAATCATTCGGACTTTTCTGAACGAGTGTGTAGCTTTTTTCTTTATATATAATAGAGATTTTTTTCTTGAAAGTCTCTTTCGGGGTAAAATAGGTTAAAACATACGTTTTTCCGATATTATTCAGTGCTGCCTCCTCTACCTCGTTTCTCCATTGGGTACTGGATACCATCATAATTACCTGGTTGGCTATTTTATTAATATGCTGAACCACCCGGGGCCTGTTTGTTTGATCTAATGTTCCGAACGGAGAATCCATAATAATCGGGTAAGCGATGGTTTCAGGATTCGAATTATCACCCTTTGACATATTCCATTCCCGGACTAAATCGATGATACCTGCAATAAAAGATAAACTTAAGATCTGACTTTCTCCCTGAGATTGGGCGATTATCCCGGTTTGATCATATAAACTGATCGCGTATTCTTTGTCCAGTTTTACCTGGTAAGGAGTTACGGATATCTGATTAAATATATTATTAATTTTGAACTGCAGCTTTTTTCGCAGGGTTTCATCACATAAGCTGTACGTTGAACGAAGACGTTTTTCAGCATTAATTGCCGCGGCCAATCGCTTTTTAGCAAGTACCTGTTCTTCCTCCCTTAATTCATGTTTCTGTATTTCTTCTTCCAGATCTTTAATTTCTTTATTCTTCTGTTTTACTGCTTCTTCGGTTTTACCTATATTTCTCTGTGTAATTTCTATGTTTTCTTCCACGGCTATTAATCGTTTTTCCAATTTGGATACTTCTTCCCTGGGGCTTGTCAGCATTTTATCCTGTATCTCATCCAATTGTCTTTCAATTCCCGCAATTGATGTCCGGTGCTTTTCTTCCTTTTCCTGATAATTCGTTGCCGCTCATCCCCGGGGGTTTCAGCGACAAATTTATCAACCCGCATATTCAGCTCCCGTCCTAATATTTTGCAAACAGCTTCGATTTGGCGTATTTCCGTTTCTGAGGTCGGATACCCGACTCTGCTGTCTCCACAGTAAAAAAGCCAGTGGTATGTATCATTTTTATCTTTCATTAAATCTTTCAGGAGAATAAGTTTATTTTCTGCACCGGCTATCAACCGTGCCCTCTTTATTAATAAATGAGTCAGGTATTCATTATCCTCATCAAAACCTTGAGTTATTATTATGTCAGCGATCTGATCACTTAAAGTGAAATACTCTGCCTGTTCTTCTTCCGTCAATTCAACGAGTATGGGATAATAATAATATGGGACCAAAGCACCGGAATCAATCGCATTCTTTAAAGTGAATTCCGGTTTCAGGACATCTCCGAAATATTCGAATATTTTTTCGGTGCCTTCTTCATCAAACCATCGTTCCGGAGTGGCAGATAAACCCAACCGCCACTTTATTTCATCCGGCAACATCATTCGAATTTTTTTCGCACCAATATTATGAACTTCATCTGCAATTAATAATGTTTTTCCAGGGGGAAAATACTGAAATTTCTTCTGAAATTGTTCCTGGCAGAATGATGCATTTGTGATAATGACTACCAACAATTGAGCATCAGTTCTTATTGTCGACAACCGGTAGTTTAATTCATTCAGCCAGAGATTCTTTGAAGTATGTATAATTAATGGATCAAAATTGAACTTTTTTGCTTCCTTATCCCATTGGTCAACCAGATGTTTGAATGGACATACTATTATTACGGCTTTTAATCCCACTTTTTGATACAGGTGAAGAATTATTGAAAGTGCAATAATCGTTTTCCCGCTGCCTGTAGCCATTTTTAAACAACCCTGGCCGTTATTATGAAACCAGTTTTTTATCGCTTCATCCTGGTAGTCACGCAGTTCAAGCCATGCGGGAAAATCCGGTTCTTTTGTCATACCGGCATCATTATTATCATAATTTTGAAATGTATTGCAATACTTATCCGGATTACGGGGATAACACGATTTTAAAATATCTGAAGTAGCTTCTGTAAAGTCAATAACAGATAAACCCTTTGTATTATCATTCCATAAGTCTTCAAACACCTTTATCTTATTTAAAACACGATCTTGCGGATCATCCCACGATATATATACATCAATCGATTCGAAATTACCTATCAGACCGGATGCGGTTTCATTTACAGAACCGGAAAAGGCAACATGATTATTATACTTATCCGTAAAAATTCCTATTTTCTCATGATATATTCCATTTTTTATGTTATGTTGATTATATCTTATAGCTAATTTAACTTCCATATTTCCTGCAGCAATTAACCAGGAAAGTGCCTCCAGCCGTTCCCGGATTAACAAATCTGTTATTTCATGAATCTCTTTTTTTAGATTTGAAATAATAACATCATTTCGTTCTGCATACCCTTTACGAATAGCAGCAATATCTTCATCAGTTAAATAAGGAGAAGCTATTAACCGGATTTTCCCGGAACTTGAAATTAAGTATGCAATTCCTGTTGCGGCATATGCAAGACCGAAGCTGGTGAAATAACCAACAGCCCTTTGATACAGGATGGAATTACTCATACAGGGATTATAAAAATCATTTATAATATTATCTGAATCACTGCGATATGATATTTTTAAATTTAATCTGGATAGATTTCCCATAGTTATTGA
>JAFGQK010000116.1 GCA_016935735.1 Spirochaetales bacterium
ACACCCCAAAATATCGTCCTGCATTCATAAAAAAGCAATTTTTTTATTTTTTTTCCCATATTCCCCGACTTATCTCTTCACCCTTCACCCTTCACCCTTCACCCTTCATAATTCATCCTTCTTTCTTCCTCCTGCATGCATGAAAAACAAGTTTTTTTCATTTTTTTTTCCATATTCCCAACTTTACTCTCAACGAATGTTGAATACCACCTTGTTCTATTTATAATTGGGACTCAACGAATGCTGAGTAATTATCAGGAATCCCTGGAATTACCTGTTTTTTCTTGTAATACAGATGATTTTCCTGTACAATACATTTAATATATTTCCATACCGGAAATGAGTGAATGAATAAAAGGAGTACTATATGAATATACGGCCCCGTACATTGCCCCTGGGCTGGTATCCTGGTTCCAGAGTTCAGGTGGAACAGGCAATCAACAATTTCACAGGGAGTGAACTTGATAGTGAATCGAAATTATCCTGCGGGATTGTTCCCCATGCCGGATGGGGATTTTCCGGCTCTATTGCATGCAGGATAATCAGTCATATTGATCCTGATATACAGACAATTGTTGTTATTGGCGGCCACCTTCCACCCGGTAATTCCGTTCTGGCAGCATTTGAAGATGGGTATTACACACCGCTGGGGGATCTTCATGCAGATGCAGAGCTCCTTTCAGAAATACGAAAAGAAATGAATATTACCGAGGATATTTATTCGGATAATACTGTTGAAATTCAGCTTCCTTTTATCAAATATTTTTTCCCGGATGCCCTGATTCTCGGGATGCGTGTGGCCCCTTCTCCAGTATCAGAACAGCTTGGACAGGTGCTTTTTCATGCAACCCGAAAACTGGGGAAAAATGCCGCTGTTCTTGGTTCCACAGATCTTACACATTATGGAAGTAATTATGGATATTCACCCCATGGTTCCGGTAAACAGGCTGTACAATGGGTAAAAGAGGTAAATGACAAAAAGTTCATCGATGCATGCATTACCATGGATACCGGATCAGCTCTGGCATATGCGAATAAAGATCATTCTGCCTGTTCGGCCGGCGGTGCTGTGTGTGCAGTGAGTTTTGCCAGGGAAACGGGAATAAAAAAAGGCATTCTTCTTGAGTACCTGACAAGCTGGGATATTCATCCTTCCGACTCCTTTGTCGGGTATGCAGGAATTATGTATTCCCGGAATTGAAGAAGAAAATACGATATAATATCAATGCAGGTTTTGGCCAGGACAATGGAACATACAGGATGCAATCCGCAGATATAAAGGGAATTCTTGCCCTGCTGAAAACGGAGAAAGATACTCTCCTGTCTTATAAAAATCTTGATTTTTTTAAAACCGATATTGATAAGGATAAACTCAATTCCATGGTAAATACCGGCGACAAAAACGTTATGTCCGGTATTATTCAATGCCTGAATACGGAAAATGTATTTGAACTCTCCAACCGGAAATACCTGGGTTCCAAATCCAATCTTCTTTCGTTTATCGGACCGGTTATTGTACAGAATGCAGGAAAGAATATTGAATCTTTTTTTGATCCATTTGCAGGAACAGGTGTTGTATCCCGGTGGATGCAGCAGTACGCAGACAGGGTGATTGCAAATGATATACTTTTTTCCAATTACCTGGGACTTAAGGTTTTTCTCACTTCATCACGGGAAGAGGTGAGTGTTCTCAAATTAAAGAATTTCATCACCTGTCTCAATGCTCTGGAACCTGTCCGTGGGTATGTGTTTACCAATTTTGCAGGGACCTATTTTACTGATCATAATGCCGGGAAAATTGAGGCAATACGTGAAGAAATTTCACAGTTATACAGGGAAAAAAAGTGTACTTTGCATGAAAAAAACGCCCTGCTTTTAAGTCTTTTATATGCCATGGACAAATGTGCCAATACCGTAGGCCAGTATGATGCTTTTTTAAAACATATCGGTTCGGCTGTCATGACAGGGGGAAAACATAAAATCGATTCCAATGTCTATAAACCAATTACTTTAAGAAGACCGTTTTTTTTCTTTGACAACCGGAACAAAGCATACCAGTGTGATGCAAACCAGCTTGCAAATTCAATAAAAGCAGAGGTTACATACCTGGATCCGCCGTATAACCACCGGCAGTATATTAATTGCTACCATCTTCTTGAGAATATCATGCTCTGGGATAAACCCATTACCCTGGGAAAAACCAGGAAGTTCAGCAGGGATCACCTGAAAAGTGATTATTCCAGAAAGTCAAAGGCCGTAAAGAGATTTGCAGAATTGATAAACAGCCTTATGTGCAGACATATCTTTCTTAGCTATAACAGCGAAGGTATTATCCAGGATAAAGATATATGTACAATTCTTAAAACCAGGGGCAGGCTTGAAATCTTTGAAAAAAAGTATACCATTTTCGGTCATGGCGCGGGGGTTTCAAAAAAAAGACCGGTAACGGAAAGACTCTTCCATGTAAAAGTGGAAAAAAATTAAGAATCTGAAAGACTGGCGTTTTTACTTCCCTTAAGAATTGTTGGATTTTTTTATCCTCTTGTACTACTATTATAACTATATACCATAATAAGGAGGGAAATATGAGAAAATATATTATTGTAATAATGATAACAATGGTATGGTTTATCTCCCCTGTCTTTTTACAATCCCAGATAGATTATGATGATTTTGTATCGGAATTCGAGGCATTTACGGACGGGGTAGCGACAACACTCCCGTTTAATTCTATAATAGGTTTAAACTGGTCGGATGCATATATCGGCAATTTCCCGCATTTTGGTGTGGGGATTACCGCTGGTGTGGCATTTATGCCCTATGGAAGTCTTGAGGATACACTGGATGGTCTTGGTGTGGATATGAATGCGATAGAGAATGAAGGGATAAAAAACATGCTGGAAGGCCTGGGAATGCCCTTTCCTGCAATAGTCCTGGAAGGACGGTTGGGAGGATTTGTCCTCCCCTTTGACATGGGATTCAAGATAGGGTATATCCCGCCGGATTTTGAACTCTCTTTTACGGAAGGTATTGTTATAGACTATTTACTTGTCGGTGCGGATGTACGATTCAGGGTGCTGAAAGGCGCACTTGCGATCCCAACAGTATCCGTGGGTGGGGGCCTTACGTATCAGTATGGATCATTTGATATGGCCGGAATGCTTGGAGGTGAACAGGAAATAACGAATATCGCAGGAGGACATACCATTTCTCTCTCCGACCCTGACCTTAATTTTAACTGGAAGGCCTTTGTTGTTGATGTGAAAGCACAGGCAAGCTGGAATGTTTTGCTGCTTACCCCTTTTGTAGGTGCGGGTGCTTCATATGCTCCTTATGCCGAAGCCGGCGGGGGTATGAAGTCAAAGGTGTATTTTGACGGTTCAGAGATTACCCAGGACGATATTGATATGGTGGATGATTATTATAATGAAATCGATGAACCGGCACCGGATCTGAATGACGGTCAGATTATTGTGTATGCCACCACCCCTGCTGCATGGTCGATCCGGGCATTCGGGGGAGTTTCTGTAAACCTTGCTTTATTCAGGATTGATTTGCTGGGACTCTTTAATTTTGCAAGCGGGGCATTCGGAGCATCACTGAATGTACGTCTCCAGCTTTAAGGCTGTTTTTAAAACAAGTAATATTATATCCAGGGTTATAAAGGCAGAGTTCCCGGGGAATAACGCGGGAACTTTGCTTTTTTTATTATGTTATTAAAACAATGCTATCCGTCAAAAAGAAAATTTGCATGTAGGAAGAGTTATTACTCAACTTTCGCACCTTTTTGATACCATAATTATCGATATTATTGATAAATACTGGAAATTCAGCAATATTTCAACTGTTAAAGATTTTGCTAATAATACCCCTTTAAAACATATTTTATCAATACAATACTTACAACGGGTGCGAACGCCATAACAGGTTTTAAAAACCACGGAACACACTGAATACACAGAAATAAAAGACCGAAAATAAAATAATG
>JAFGQK010000117.1 GCA_016935735.1 Spirochaetales bacterium
GTTACGGGCAGAGTATTGTCTGTGATCCAGCAGGCCGTTATATCTGGGTAGGAAACAAGGATCAGACCCTTTCGTGGATAGATTCATTTACCGGCAGCGAGATTGACCAGGATCAGACAGATGCGGATCCGATGACACGTGTCGTTACCGGGATAAATCCGGGTTCAATGGCCATAACGCCGGATTGTCATTACCTGTATGTAACGAGTATGGATTCCACCGAGATTGCCGTCGTGGATATAAAAAGCCGTGAACTGGAAACGGTAGTTTCATTGCCGGGAAACAGGACCTGCGATATTTTTATCGAACCATCGGGGTTTTATGCTTATGTCCTTATGTCCGCACAGGTCGGGGCAAACCCGGACGGGGGGGTTGTCGTACAGATCGATATACGAAAAAAGATAAAGGATATGACAGGTGAGTGGATCGATAATCCCGGGTATAACGGGATTGTCAATACAGTGGAACTCAATGAATCATTGTGCAAGAATCCGAAAGCACTCTCCTACGATGTGTTGACGAATAAATTATACATAATCGATCATAATTATTACCGCGGTCGGAGCCGGGTTCATGTTATTGAAAATTTACCTGATATGGTACCGGGCCAGTCGATTTTTCCCCTCGTGGGGACACCGGGGTGCAATATCTTAAGGCAGGAACTGATAAAGCTGGATAGCTTTCCGTGTTCGGTAGCAATTGCACCGTCAATAATCATGACCCTTGCCACTATTAATACACCCCCCGGCATTTACAGTAAACTTATTGGTTATGAAGGTCTTTCTGCAATGACAAGTCTGCTCGGAGGATTATCTGCATTCCCGGGAATGCCGGGAGCAATACCAATGTTATATGCCCCATGGTTGATTTTTATGAAATACACCTATGATCCGATTGAGTTGAACAGGGGATGGGACATAGGAACACCTCCCTGCTACTATGATACAGGGAACGGGGAGAAAACGAGTTTCGGATACGGAAGTTTCTGGTATACGGGAAATATCGGTGTTTTTGACAGGAACAGCGGGAAGTTTATTGCCGGGACGAGAAATATGCTTGATGCAGAATATATGTCCCGGCCGTATATCCGTAACAGGAATATGGCTGTTTCGGTGCTGGGTGATGTTGTTGCCGTTGACCCGCTGAAAGAGAGGGTCGTTGTATACGGGCATGAGTTTTTTGAAAACAATCTTTTACATGGCGATCCGTCGTACTGGCATATGCATGAGTTGGCCGGTGTTCCCGGGATTATCATTGTGACCGGCGGTCCGAATGATGTTGCCATAAGACCGTCTCTCTATTTAACCAATCCGCAGGACAGTATCATTATCTTTGATAAGCAGGAGAAAAAGAAAGAGTTCAATCTGTCTATTTTCGGGAATAGAATGATCGATTGGCTCAAAGGAATAAAAATCACCACGAAGACCATGGGAAACCAGGAATATACCCTGTATGATTCTACATTGAACAATGCAGGGATAGACTGGTACCCCCTGGGCAACAGGCACGGGGAGTTGTTCTTGAAGAATGAGTTCCTGCCGCCATCGGTTGATTTGTCGGAAATCAAATCGTTGATGATTCATGTTGCAAGTGCGGAAAGCCCTTATGCTTTGATCGCAGCCCAGCAGGGAACGGAACCGAAAACCCCGGAGTTTACCTGCACATTTAAAATACTGGAATACTCAAATAATAATGAAGAAGGAAGCGAAAAAGCGGTGATTACGCTGGGCGGTAAAGAGAAAACACCCCTCCAGGTATTTCATCCGAGACCGTTTGTAAAGATTGATGAGGTTATCATCCCGCCGCCCCCCCCATTTGACCCTGAACACCCCCCAATTAACCCGGAACAGAGGATGTTCAGCAGAGAAATTGAGATTAATGGGAAAATTACCACATGGCTTGCTCCCCCGCTGCCGGAAGATTGTTATTTTTCAGTCATGTATAATTATAAGAATGTTGAAATCACCTCCAATAAACTCACTCTTTCAAACATCCGGGATGGGGAACCCGGTTCCCAGGATGCAGTAAAACCCGTTATCTGCGATTTCTCATGTAAAGTGCCTATAGAAACCGATATTGTAGGCCCCAAGGATCATCTTATTACCATCCATGTAAAAAGCTGTTTTAATGAAGCCGGCTCCGACAGTGTGTGGATATATGCCCGGACAGGGGATTTAGGTATAAACAAAGGGCCGGAAGATTGCGGATATGTGCCTGCTGTGAAGAAAGATGCTGCCGGAAATGAAACACCCGGACAGGTTCTCTATCATGGTGATTCGATCCCCCATACCGATTTTGTCGATATAAGCCGGTATGCTTTTAAATTTAAAGTGGAAATAAGCGGCAGTAAGGATGAGGTTTCGAAGTTGCAGGATTTTGTCACAGTTGATGGAAACAATTTGAAGTATTTGGATCTCAGTTTACCCGTTCAACCAATAGTTAGAGATAGAGATGAAATCATTTCTGCAAATGGAAAAGATACAAAACATTTTATTACTAAAACTAATTTATTTTTCCTTGATTATAATTATTTTTTCTTAAAGGGAAACGATGTTTACAGGAACCATATAGAAAACTATATCAGCGATAAAAATATCCAGGTAATTTATGTCAATGCGGAACCGGAAAGTAATGATGAACTGGTTGGGTTTCATATAATCGATCTGCCGCAATGCAAAAAAAAGGAAGAAAAGAATAAATATATCGTAACATATCATATTGAAAGTTTTACGCTTAACGATTGCAATAAAAATGGATGTATTGATGAAATTTATGGAGATGAACCAGAACCTGTATTTATTAGAAATGAATTTACGTACAAAGAAGAAAATGACAGCAATGGACTACTTGTTTCTAAACTTACTATTCCGGTAAAAATGAAAGTCAGCACCACAGACCAGAGGTTTCAGGATTATATAAAAGATCATTTTTCCGTACTGCTCGAAAATGGAGATATGGGACAGGATGTGACATTCGAGTGGCAAAGTGGGGAAAAGACTTATAATGCCCTGTTTTCCAGGGAAGGTGATGATATGTGGAGTCAGAAAGGCACATATATCAATATGCCTGTAAATAACTCCTTTTTCGGCAGGAAACAGGTAAAATACGAAATTTGTGTTGGTCCCGGTAAACCATTGTATTCAAATTATGATTATTTTGAAGTTTTCTTTAATCCCGATTTATCCAATCACCCGGATGACGGAAAAGAAGATTGCGCCGAGATTACAAAGGCAGGGGGGGGTAAATCGAATTTTAAAAAACTTGGGTTTAATGATTTAGATAACAATGGAAACAATGTCCGAAGCCCAAACTGGTTTTACTATTATAGAAAAGGGGACGGGAGTACATCGATTGTAGAACATTTGAATGATGGTAATTGTTTTTGTCTTTTCAGTAAGGACTGGAAGGGAGGATTATTTATCTCCAATATGTCAATATCCAATGGTAAGTATGGAGGTAATAGATATGATGGCTATTTTTGTTTGAAAAATACGGCATATTCAGGGAATAACCATTCAGGTATTGTTCATCATAAATCTACAAACGATTCATACCTTATAAGAAGTGAAAATGCATTTCTTGAAAATGTTGCTTCTATAGTATCCCATGAAATGTGGCACAGGGAAGTCTCTTTACATTACCGCAAATATCTTTATGATAATGGCAATTATAATATGGGTCATATTAATTACCTTAGATTGGATCTTGATAAAGATGTCATCCCGGACGACCCTGTTGAATTATTATGGAACTGTGACAAGTTTGAACCCGACACATATAATATCGTGGAACTCGTTCTATCCAGGATATCTCATACAACATTCGAGGATCTTTTAAAACGAATTAAAGAAACTTCTGAAAAAGATTTTGTAAAACAGACCTGTTATAAGAGTTATTACATAATAAATCCCTGGTTAGCCAGAAAAGAAAAAAACCAATTAGTCGAAATCTATACAAAAATCGGGTACAATGGTGACACGAATGAGATAGGAAGTGATACATTTGATACGACAATAAAACCTCTGCTTACACCTTCTGACGCAGAGTTCCTGCTTAATAGATGTTATGACAGCTTCTATATATTAAATTCCGGGTTAACAAGGGCAGATAAAACCAAATTATATGGCATCTTTAACAAGATAGGATACGATTTAGAAGAAGAATACTCAAAAATTGGGGACCAGGAACTCCAATGCAGGTACCGTGAGGGGCGTTGCCCTGTCCGGTATTATCCGCAATTTGACTGGGCACAGGATGGTAAAAATTACAGGATTGTCAGCATTGAAAGTGAAGAGTGCAAATGTTTCTTGCCTTAACCACGGATAGAAGATAGGGGGAAACGGCTTATCGTGGAAACATGGAATGAGAATTTGAAAATGGAGAAGAATGGCAAAGAATGAAAAAAAGAATATTTCTTAGCTTTTTTATCATTGTGATCTCCTCGACATCTCTCTTTTCCACATCCGGCCCCGCATTGATTCGAGCGGCATTAAGGACTCTCGATATAGTGGCAGAAGAATCTGCGGATAATCCGCAGGACAATGATTTGAAGGTTATCAAGGATTTTTTCTTTGAAAACGGGGAGCCGAAGCAGGCTGTTGTAAATGCATTTATTCTTGGTTCAATCGCACCTTCCATTTTCGATCATATCTACTGGGATGAAGGGAATTATCCCAATTACGGGGACACGGGATTATTCTATTCGCTGCTTTTATCTCTCTGCGGGGAAGCAGGGAGCAGCGGTTCGATGGATGATGAGAATGTGGCTTTCGGGCTTGGTGCCCTCTGCTATTATCTGGCAAACAAACACCTGCATCCTGTGGTGAACCTGTTTGCAGGGAATGCCTTTGGTGAGCCCGCGGATCATGATGTGGTAACGTTTGAACTGGAAAACAGGGAATTAATCGGGAATTATATAAAGATGGGTGAAGAAGATGATTCACCCCGGCTTTACCGCCCGGATGCACTGGATAACAAGAAACGGCATCTCTTTCTTGAATACTGGTTTGCCAAAGAAATATTCTCTGCTGAAAATATAAATTCTTCGAATGATACGGAAAAACTTGCCGATGATTTTGCATTTTACGGCTTTGAGCAGGGTGCACAAATACAGCCGTCCCAGGTGAACAGCATTATGGAGACATTTAAAAAGCTGTGGAATACCGGACAACGGGAAGGAATAAACCCGGTGGACATACAGAAAAAGATAGTGGAATTCACCCAGGCCCTTGCTTTAATCGGGGAATGCCATAAAAATAACCGGGATCTGGACCGGTATGAATTCCTGAAAGCACTCGGGTATCCGGTCCCCGATAGACCACCGCCATCCCCGGAACCGACACCTGATGTCACGGCTGCACCGACCAGTGAACCGACACCGGAAGAAGGCGGGATCGGGGAATACCATACCTCCGAAGTATTTATAAATTTCCAGCCCGCGGATTCTGAAATACTTGATTTGTATATGCCCGATCATGGTGAAGAATTCGGCGAGAGGGAAAACGGCTTGTCATACGGCTGGAATTATCCGAACACGAATATGATTGCCCTTTATGAGTATTCCTTTGATCCGATTGATACGGGAGCGGTTCTTGATGATGCAGGGAATAACATATGGGAAATTACCCTGCCGGACGGCCCCTATATCATCATTCTCGGTTGTATTGATGATCCGGAGGATACGGATATAAACAATATTACTATAGAAGATATCGAACTTA
>JAFGQK010000118.1 GCA_016935735.1 Spirochaetales bacterium
CCCAAATCAAGCCACGTATTAGTATTCATTACTTTCCATACATTAAATCTTCCTTTTGTTGATTCAATAACAGTCACATCATCTGTCGTTCCATTCACATTAAAATCAATTATCCTGCTATTACCCAGGTAAACAATCCTCAAAACCATAGCAATATGCCCATTCCCGATTAAAACATCTCCCGGTATAAGCAGGTTACGATCCTCTATCAACCATGAATATTCATCGCTGCTAAAACTATCCTCCCCATACATTAAAGTAGGCATACCGCCGCCCCAGATGCAACGGCTATTAATATCGATGGCCGCATAAGGATTGCCCTCATAACTTGCACACCGCTGGACAAATCCGACACATTCAACCCCGGCAGAGCGTTTCGTATCCGAGGGAACATAATTATTCTGGTTTGGATCAAATTGTTTCCATGTTGATAGTCCGGGTAGATAAGGATTATATCTTGTCCCATTAATCATAAGATGATCATATGTTCTGGTTTCCGGGTTATATATCCCAAAAAGGTAATTAAACCATTTTTCGTTGCTTTCTGTGCCTGGCGCATCAGTTTCATCTTCTTCCCTTGGAGACCAGTCACTGTGGGCTGCAGGATCCGGATTATCACCAAGTTGTTCATCATTTGCAGGATACGGATTACCGTTGGTCCCGTCCGAATAATAGGCAGATAGTGCTTTGCGTTGTTCATCAAGATCCATATTGAAATCCTCAACAGAATCGGCGCATCCCCAGGCGTAGGCAACAGCGTCGGTGACCGTTTCTCCGTCGTTCCAGCGCTTTTATTAGAAGCTGGATTGGATCACCTGCACTGTTCTTGTTTTCCTGGTCACTAGAACCTGGTTCCGGAAGTCACCAGCGGCGTACTACCTTCCAGAAGTAGGAGCCGGTTTCATCGTTACGCATGAAGTAGACGTCGCCGGAAGGGGCGATTGCGATTTTAATAAAATCTCCCATAAGGACATTTTTATCCTTTAAATCCTCGAAATAAAATGCATCAATTATTTCTCCATAATTTGAATAGATAAATATAAACTCTTTCTGTTTCTTAGGTGTATCATCATAACTTCGCCAATAGCTATTATGTTCTGCATCATAGTCTAAAAAAGTGCTTTCAAGTAAAATTTTGTCATCAATTTCAATTTTATTAAGATTTTGATCCGACTTTTCATTAGATACTATTGCTTTCTTCGCTTCATAATATCTTTTGGTTTTCTCAAAGAAATCTTTTATTTTATAAAAACTTGAATTATAGTATTTATCTCCTACGATAATATATTTCTTTTGATTTTTGATATCTTTTAATACTTTTTTCGTATTTTCTTGAATTCCCAATTTTAGATAATTAGTTTTATTTTTTTCTATTACTTCTAAAGTAGTAAGAGTTTCTTCAGAATTCTTTATTTTCCCATCAGCTGTAATACATTTTACAAATTCATTATCATCATAAAATACAATATTATTATCAATTACAAAATAATTATAACTATTAAAATTATTAGGTAGGTTATTATTATCAAAATATAATAAAATTTCTCCATTCTGGTTTATTTTAGTTAATCCTGACAAGGGTGTATGAGCTACTATATTTTTATCTTCATCAATAAAAAACTTTATTGCATGTTTTATTATAACATGTTTTTTTTCCTTAAAAGAATATAAATAATTTAGATTTAAATCATATACATTTATTCTACTATTTGCAAAATCCGGAATATAAATATGTTCATATTTGCTTATAACAAATGTTAATGGCCCTCGTGGCATTCCACCTATAATCTTTTTTAAAAATCCTATTTCACCTTCTTTATTCCCGATTTCTATATTCTTTATATTAATAAATTGATAGTTGTTTATATTATTACTATGAACTTCAATAAGAATAAATACTAAAAATAAAATACAATATATTTTTTTCATATTATATATCCTTTGAAATTTAGTTGTTAATCATAAGTCGACCCAAACGACCTACACCATTATATGGGATCTGCCAACTTTGCGCATTGACTACCATATACTTTCCTTCTGCATATGCAGATTCAATTAATTTTACTTGTGCAGCTTGTACTGTTCTATCATCTTCAATATATGTTATACTTAACACCATTGCTCCATGTCCTTGAGTAGGCATAGATACAATATCCCCAGGTACTATTAAGTTTCTATATAAGATATCTTTTTCTTGATCATATACAGGCCAACAATGATTTGAATAAATAGTCCCTCCAGCCTGGCCTTGTATTGTGCCATCCCATGTTGTTCGTGTATCACTTAAATCCGACAGTGTATATGTATTACCCTGATAACTTGCCGATTTATGAATGAATCCTGTACAATCAAGACCTCCGGAGTATGTTGTATAAATAGCAGGATCATCACCATCGACGAATTGCTTTTTTGTTCTATATCCTGGTGTATACGGATACCGGTTAGGATTATTAAATGTCAACACTCCCGGTTGGGAATCATCATTGCCGTTCATCCCAAATATATATCCAGCCCATAATCCGTCCGGTGCGATAGTATTATTATAATTAGCCCATTCAGGATGCGGATTCATATTTTGATCCCAATACGGATTTGCATTTGAATACCATGCCCTTATTGCCAGTTTCTGATCTTCCATATCTGCGTTAAAATCAAAGGGAGTATCTGTTCCTGCCCAGCTGTAAGCTACTGCACCATAGACCTCGCCATTATCATAAATATCAGGGTCAACTCCAGGTACAGAACTATCATCCAACCTTGTCCAGGAGGCAATTTCACATTGACCGCCATTATATGGTCCAGCTTCATTAATTATTCCATCATCATCATGATCGAGCCAGTCCTTATCCCATTCATTCCCCTGGGCATATGTCCAGCGGTTAACATTGTTCCAGTCATTCTCCCCTTCATCTATATACAAATTCGCTCGCCATAAGAGCTTTTTATCATAGATGGCAAAGAAGTCCCCCATACCTGCCGTGGCAGGTATGATCTCTTCATAATCAGCAAGCCCAAATCTTAGCAAGATATCATCTCCCGGCCGTATTGTTCCTGTACCTTCTTCCGCACGAAGCGCAAACCAGGTGTATTGTATACTATTATTAATAAACCGTAAATTCCCATCAGGGGTTACATTCAAAGCACAATTCTCCACAGGGATCCCTTCGGGAGTAAAGTATACCTCATTATAGGCAATATTCCAATACTTGTTCTCGTCATTCCCGTTTGTCTCCCCTATCGTGAAATCTGCAAGCCAGTAATTCTGGATAGTCCCTTCCTGGTCTGTTGCATACAGTCGCAGGGTGCATGTTCCCTTGTTGCGGTGAATGTTGTTATTCCCTTCGTCACCTGCACCTTCTTCCCAGTATGGGTCTTCCGGTGCAATAAGCTTTATGTTCAGGTTCTCCGGGATTTCGTATGGGTTGCTGTTTGCGTCTCTTCCTTCTATTATAATGGTAAATGGCCTGCATAGTTGGTTTGTATTGGGTATCCATTGGTCTTGAATACCGTAAATATCATTCTGTAGGTTTATCGCACAGCTTATCCCGGTTACTTCCAGCGGTAACTCAGAACCCAGGGTGGTGACAGATGCTTCTGCACTGTATAGTGAATCTCCCAGTTCATTATAAGAGCAAATTGCATAAGTATAGGTTGTTTCCCGGAGTAATTCGTATGTATCCTCGTATTCTGTAACATTAGCCGCAATCATAATAGGATCCACCAGGTCATTTCGTTTCAGCTTAAACCCGGTCTCATTATGGGAGTTGTCTGTCCAGGTAAACTGCACACGTCTGAAAGAGGCTGCTTTTCCGCTTAGACCGGATGGCGGTAAAGGGAGAGTTTACTTCATATTCTTACGGATTACAAGAGGTATTCAAACCGCGGATTACGCGGATTTATACGGATTATTTATTTATATAGTGTGGTTTGTAAAGCTGTACTGCTATTTCTTATTCATTCATTTTTTTTGTTCGGGATAGGGAGTAATCGTATTACGTCTTATAGCTTTCATTTTTTTAAGAAACAATCCGTCTTAATCCGCTTAAGCCATACTCGCCTTCTTCCCCTTTTCTGGTTAATCCGCGGTTTATCCTTCTTTTGCAGAACGGTTTATATCTAAGGTTTCCCTACATTTTTTTCATAATCTAACACATTTTATATTCCTTTTACAGCCTTACATATCCAATGTAAGGCTGGATGGAGTTTTGACACCTCACGCGGGCAAAATAAAAAAATGTAGCGAAGCACCAACGCTTTGTTGTACGAAGAACGGTGCGTTCTTATCCAAGGCTATTCTTTCTTCATTAAACGGCTTTAGCATAGACTTGCTCTATAAATCAGCTATTATATTAAAATAAATCCAATTACCTTGATCATATCCAATTGCTGTTTGATAGACATGGACTGGCCTTGCTCTTGCCCATTGATCAGCATCTCCCAATTCAGGAGCAATTAAAGCTTCACAATAAATTTGATCAAGGGAAGTATAAAGGAAAGCTTCTACACCTATATATGAAATATTGGGTGGAAATGTTATAGAATCTATATACCAGCATCTTCTAAATGCAAAATCTCCAATGGTAATTAAACTAGAAGGAAAATCTATGCCAGTAAATCTTGTACTCTCGAATGCACTGTTGCCAATTGATATAACGCTCTTAGGGATAATTAAATCACCAGTAAGATTATAACACTTATAAAACACGCAATCACCTATTGATTTAATGTTAGAAGGAAAAGTAATTGAGCCTGTAAAACCGGAGCATTGATAAAATGCACCTTTACCAATAGAAGTAATACTATCAGGAATTATTAAATTACCCGTCAAACCAGTACATTCACTAAATGCAGCGTCACCTATAGTTGTTACAGGTATACCATCCACTTCAGAAGCAATATTAATTTCTCCTGAATAATTCCTATCACAATAATATAATTTAAATTCTGTACCATCATTTATCTTTGTATATGTTAACGGTCCTATGGTTACATATTCTGTCAACAGCGAACACGAAGATAATATATCAAAAATAAGATAGGAAAATAATAATATTTTAACTTTTGTTTTCATTGCTGCTCCTTAAAATTATGCCATTATACGCCAGTTTTATTGCTTTGTATAGCAAGAAGATCTGCCTATAATTCATAGCACCGTTTTTCGCACAACACGAAATTATCCGCAATCCCACACATAATCCTCTATTATAGGGACTTATACGCATTGCGTATAAGTCCCTATGGATGCTGTTCATGCCAAATATCTATTCCCCGTTTTTTTCCCTCACCTGCCTGCTTATTATTCAGAAAAACAGACACACTTTCAGGGCGTATTTCCCCATTGGCACCTGCAGGATTTCCCTCCCATCACCCCTTCGTTAAACCACCGGAAAAAACTCAAGAATTTACCAGCGGCATCCGGATCGATAGGGTTCTTGTCGCGCAATCTCTGGCCGACTCCCCTATTGTGTCAAGTCAGCCCAAACATAAAGGTTTTGTTTAAGCAAACAAAGCAATTATACCATGATTTTAAATGTAGTGCAATAACTTCAAACCAAACTAAATTAAAAAAATAATCCTTATAAATTCGTGTCATCCATCCGCAAGCATGTTTTTGTTTCATAAGCCTATCCCTGTTTTAGTTTCATCACCATCTTCGATCCCGCAGCAATAACACTCAAGCCGATTAATCCAATGCAAATCCAGGATGCGATCACAATCTCCTGCTGTGAAGGGAATACCAGGTTGGTCCGTTTTATAATGATTCATGTAAGAGCCCATATGATAACCAGGGCATATACAAAATCCCTCCTGGTTCAAAGGACGAGGAGGGTGATTAAACATACTGCACTTGTCATCACTATAGACCATACATGTTCCGGCAGTCCAAAACCGTTCCATCCGGGAGAAACGAAAAGCGCCGACATATTCACTATTACCGCCACGGTATGTTTATTTATTCAATTCTAAAGTTTGCATTTTCCGTGCATAACCTGCTCGGGCCAGGCCTTTTGGAAAGTACCTATGAAGGCGCATTCTGCGTTGAACTTACGCAAGCCGGTTTTCCGTTTGAACGCCAGAAAGTGTATCCGTTTTACTACAAGGGTGAATACATTGGCGCTTACATTGCAGACCTTGTAGTAGACAATCGTATCATTGTCGAACTTAAGTCTGTATCAAAGCTTACAGACGTTATGACTGCACAGCTTATAAATTATCTTAAGTTGTCACATATCCAGGTCGGCTACCTTATGAACTTCAATTCAGTTAGCCTGGAATGGAAACGGTTTGTCAACCAGAAGCAAGGGATGTAATATCCCCTTTTTTTTGTTGACAAACCAGCTATTTCAACTCAAATATTTTGACACCGCTGTGTTAAGACCGCTACACACCCGTTAAGCCGTCATGCGTCTCGCGACTCACGCAGCTGTATACGGTTTAGGATATTTTTTTACCTTTCCTTCATTTATGTATATTTTATACGACACATATATTATCTAAAAGGTATTCCTGATTTTATTGTAGCCGCTTTATCATTTTACGATTATCTTTGTATTATCATCTCCATTTCTTTATAAAATTTATACTTCCCGAATCCATGCAAAAGGAGTATTTCATGGTTACATTTATTTTCTCTTTCCTTAATCTTATTATCTCGCTTTTATTTAATTCAAAAAAGGATCTTTTGTCCATTGTCGCCACTCTCCAAAAAGAAAATGAAATTCTCAAACGTACCCTTAAAAACAATAACCTTTCTGTCCGTTTTACCAATAATGACAGAACTGCTTTTTCTTTTTTCCATTTCCTGTCTGAAAAAATATGCAAATACCTTACCCCGGTAAAACCGGAAACTGTTCTTAAATGGTATAAAAAGATTATTCGTAACCACTGGGACTTTTCTTCACATTCAAAACGAAAGCCAGGAAGACCTCAAACACCAGCTGCGGTCAGGAATCTTATCCTGGATATGAAAAATGATAATCCTTTTATGCGTACCGGAAAAATACAGGGTGAATTATTGAAACTTGGTATCAAGCTTTCCTTAAGTACTATCCGCAGAATTATTGCCGATTTAAGGAAACAAGGAAAAATCAAATCTACGTTAACCTGGAAGAAGTTTATTAAAGCTTATATCGAACACCTTTTTGCCATGGATTTCCTTACTGTAACGACTTTCTTTGGCAAACCATTTTATGTGTTTTTCATTATCTATCTTATACTGACAATTTTTCAAATTGTCAGTATTTCCAATTATAGTGGATTTGTTATCTTCTTAGGATATAAAGAATTATACGATATGGAAAGTACCAACAAAATGACAAATCCGAAACTATGGAGTATAAAACCAGGGAAATTGTGCAGTACAGGGTAACAGATATTCCAGATGCTTTCTTTGTACGCAATCAGCTTAATGGATTTATGGAAGATCGTGAAGGAAAAAAAACCTTTCTCATACATGATGGTTCAGGTGAGTTTGTAAGCCAGAATTATAAAGAGCTTGAAATCCATAATATCCGTTTATCGCCGGAATCACCTGATATGAATGCTTATGCAGAACGGTTTATCGGGTCTTTAAGGCGTGAATGCCTGGACTGGTTTATCATGTTTTCATATGACCAGTTGAATGGGATTCTTAAAGAATATATCGCTTATTACAATGAGCTTCATCCACATCAGGGTATAATGCAGAATATTCCTAAAGGATATCTTCCGCAGACTGGAAAAGGCAGAATTCTAAAAAAACCAATCCTATCCGGATTATGGAATCATTATTACAGAGAAACTGCTTAACCTTTTTATTGCTGTATCTTAAATCTATCATATCTCATTCATACACAAGTTAAGTAAGAACTACCTACTTGTAGTTCTTGTATGTCAAAGAACAGTTTATATGTAAGGTTTCCCTCCATTTTTTTCATAATCTAATACATTTTATATCCCTATTACAGCCTTATATATCCAATGTAAGGCTGGATGAAGTTTTGACACCTGTCGGGGTATTGATACCCTACGAGTTTGTTTTACAACCTGTGCAGGGAAAATTACCAATTGTTTTCAATTTTATAGAATGTATACTCCTTATTATTACCAGTAAGAAAATATACATCACCATTTGGTGCCACTGCAATTAACGCTCCAGTTGTTGGATAGAGTGTATAATTAGGCTCATAATTATCATATTGTCCATAATAAAAAGCATCTAGAAGTTCACCATATTTAGAGTATATAATTACAGCATATTTTTTAATTTTATTTAGTTTATTTATACTTCCATCCCAATAACTATTATGATATGCATCATATCCGATAAAATGCACGCTAAAATCGCTAATATTTAATTTGATGTTTTTACTACTAGTAATTTTTTTTTGAGTGGATATATATTGTCGAACAGTTTCGATTTTATTGAAATATTCTTTTGTTTTTATAAAATCTGCTGAATAAAAATTATTATTAATTATTAGCAGTGAATCATTTTCTTGTATATCATTTATTATTTTATTCTTATCTGGAGGAAGTTCCATATTATTGGTACTTTTTTCATTTATTTTATTAATTTCGAGCACAGCCTTTTCGCCTTTTAAAAATTCTCCTTTATTCGTTATGCACTCGATTTTATTATCATCATTATATAGAAAAATACTATCGTTAATAGGAAAAAAATTATATTGATTTCTTACTTTTATTGATAAATTTTTGTATCCTGTTGAAAACAATCTATTTCCGGCAGAATCAATTTTTACTAATCCGGAAATTGTTGATATATATATCATATTTAAATTAGCATCCATTTTCATTTTATATGTTGCTGAGGCTTCATTGGTATCCTTTTCTTTTAGAGTTCTTTCAAAGTTTAAATTCCTATTATATATATTCACCCGGTAATTCATTCTATCAGGGATAAAAATCCTATCATTTGATACAAAAAAAGTTGATGGGCCAGTAAATCCACCAGGAAGCATTTTCCACCCTATCATTCCTTCTTCATTGCCGGTTTGAATTTTTTTGACAATCTTAACAGAATATTCATTTAATTCTTCTCCATAAATATTTAATAAAGAAAATAAACATAATAGAAATAATAACCAATGAATTTTCATCTTTTCATTCTCCTTAATTATTTATTCGAAGTCTTCGTAATTGATAATTAACACCTAACTGCATCCATGATTGAAAATCAATTACACACCATTGAAAATTTGGACCATATAGAAATATCTATGTACTGGATACGGCAGACCGGAAAATTCATATATTCAATCCGGATCTGGAATATCTCTGTTCCTGGTATGACCCCGATTATCCCATCGGGAGCAATGCGGTGGATTTGTGTTTTGCACCGGGAAGCTACAGTTTATATATCGCCCATACATGGGGCGCTTATGAAATGCTACTGAAGCCGGGTATATGCGGCTTTAAACTGGATAGTTCTTATCTCTATCCTGATTGTGTAAACGGGAATTATAAGGGCCTGGGGATAGATATCGGCTTTATCGGCGAAGGAAATATGAAAATTAACGTTTCAGGACAGGAAAAAGAAATCCAGTTGTTTAATGAATATTCTTCCGGCACAAAGAGAGGTTCCCATTTCAAAGTGTACTGGGACGGCAAAGATAATGAAGGAAATCCTGTTCCCCCGGGAGAATATACCGTCGAATTTCTGTCTGATGAAACAGTCATCTCACATCCCAGGGTTGATGTCCTTTCTTTTCCGGCAGTGGAAATACTGAACGGTGAGTACATTGAAATCAGCCGGCTGGATGTCATCGATTACCAGTACAGGATCCAGGAGAATGGATTTCTTACCATCAGCCTGTCCAAACCCGGAAATAATAATCGGCTGGAATGGGAAAATGAAATAAAGCAAATAAAAATCAGCCGGGGGGATTATACGGAACAGATCACCCGGACGGATCTCCCCGATGGCTACTACGGTATTAACTTTCATATCCTGCCTCCCGCCTTAATGTTAAAGCAGGCAAAACCGGTAACCTCAACAGTATATTTCAGCGTAAATGATGCGGAATTGGTTCTTGGCGACATACTCCTTCTTTCAGACGGCTTTAGCCCCGAAAGTGTCGGGAAGAATACAATTGGTGCACAATTTACTCTTAGCGAAAGTGCCCTGGTAAGTGTCTGGATTTATGATGAGAATGAGAGTTATATCACCTCGCTTTCTGAAAGTGCACTATTCTCCAATGGCACAAAGGAAATCGGGTGGGATGGATATACTACAGAAAACCAGGCAGCAGGGGATGGCCGGTATTATTTCATCATACAGGCACACCCTGTCGGTTCACCCGAATCCCCAATACAGAAGCAGAGTTCTCTTTTTGTCCTGGATGCATCACCCCCGGAAATCACCATTTCAGACCGGAAACCTGTCTACTATATTTCCCCGGATGAACCTTCCAGCACCGGTGTGCAGGATGATTTTTCTATAATAGTAAACATCGATGAAGATACACTGATTTCTGCACGAATACTGGACCAGCAGGAAAGGAACGTTAAGGATATCGTCTCTCTCGAAACGGCCCCGGCTGGAAATGATATCACCGTAACCTGGAATGGTACGGATAGTGAAAATATGTATTGCAACGATGACAGGTATACCTTTGTTATGGAAAGTCTGGATGCATACGGAAACCTCACAGGGTGCCGTATTCCCGTGATTGTGGATAACAATCAACCCGGTGCTGAACCAAACGTTGAAGGAATAATCGGTCTTGATGAATATAAGGTCGATGATGATACAGACACATATATCGACGCCTTATCCATAGAACAGATAACCGGGGGATATGTAATCGCCTGGAACGATCTGGATTATGATGACCGTTTCCTTGCTGTTTTTGATGAAGCGGGAACTGTACGAAGAAGTCAATTCAGTGTAAAACCGGATCCGGATTCTTTCTGCCGGGAATATGCCCTGTCAAAAACAAATGACGGGTTTATCCTGATCTGGCAGGAGCCGGACGGCAGTCTGCACTATGATGTTTTAAAAGCACAGCGATTCGACGAGTATGGTTGCGAAATCGGGCAGCGATTTGAGCTGGTAAGAATAGCAAATTCCAGCTTTAAAATAAAGGATATAGCCTGCAGGAAAACGGACAATGGGTATGCAGTCGCATGGTGCCATGAAACGAATAATACAGTATGGGTGCAGTTTTTTGATGAGAATAATCAAGCCATCACCCCTCCGCACAAAATTGCAGAAAATACGGGAGGATTTGTTTCACTGGAAAGTACGGGAAGCGATGTTGTGGCACTCTGGCAGGCTAAACAGGAAGGTCCGGAGGATGTATACACCACCTGTGTAAGGAAAATAGAACAGGATAACCCCACCTCATATAATCCTGTGCCACTCTATACAGGCAAGGCAGCAGAGTCAACAATTGTAAAATTAACATCCGGGTTTGTTGTTGCGGGGCAGAATCCCGGTTCTTATATTACAGCCATACAATTGGATGATGATGGAAATCCGACCGGAAAAGAAATTATAATAAATGACCGGTATTACCATCATGGTATGGCTATAAGTATCCCGTCTGTTGTCCCGGTTGATGACGGCTTTGTCGTTGCCTGGCATACCACGGAATGGCAAATTGCGGCAAGGCGGATAAATGGAGACTTTATCCCGTCAGGCGGGGAAATCATAATAAGTACATCCCCAAAACAAACCTTTTATCCTGTGTTATGTCCGGTTCGTCACGGTTTCCAGACTGCATGGCTTCTCTGGAAGGAACAGGACCCGGATGCAGCAAGATATTTTATTGCGGTACATTCCCGTAAGTTTACGGTCATTCATCCGGTAACCGGGGGCAGCCTGCGGGCAGAGATCCTTCACCCGGCAAATGAGAGTTACCCGTCAGACGATGTTGTGTACGTAAGCGGAATAATCGATGATGCACATATGGACTACTTTACCTTATCACTGGTTGATAGCAATAATACCGTTACAGAGCTTATTACTCAAAAGGAAAAAAACATTGATGGGGAAATCTATTGCCTGGATGCCTATTCTCTCACCAAAGGACAGCGGTATACCCTTTCCCTTGAAGCATGGGATAAGGCAGGGAATTACAGGAATCACCGTGTCGATTTCATTCCCCAGCACAATTATGAACATTATCTCCTTGAATATACTATTATCGATCCCTTCTGTTCGGCAACAAAATCTCTTCCTTTATCTTTTACCCCGGCACAGGAAGCTGTTGTTGCATTCTCTATGATTAATAGCAGAAATGAAGTGGTAGAGACAACCGGTATGGGAACATGCCCTGCAACGACAACAATTATTTCACTCGGGACAGGAACCCTGGAGGAAGATGATTACCTGCTGCGGATAACGTTAACAGCACTTGATGATACATGGGTATATGAAAGGCTTGCTCATTTTATTATAGACAATAACCCTGCCGGAAATAATGACAGGGGATTTTAAACATGAATTATCGAATCAGACGAACGTGGATGTCCCCGTAAGCATAAACGAACCCTATTTCAATGGGATGTCAATCAACATCACGGACACGGAAAACAATACAATACAAAGCACGGAATCACAGACAATAATGACAACCTGTTCATTTGATCCGTCTTCTTTAGAGGAAGGTCATTACAATCTCGTCATTTCAGTAACAGATAAATCCGGGAACCGGAATCAGGTTGTTGAACATATGTATATTGACAGGACAAAACCCCTCATTAATATCACAAGCCCGGATAATAACGGGATAGATGCCGGAACCATCCATATCGAAGCTATTATAATAGAAGAAAATGAGCTGAATGAGTATAAACTCTCCTCTACCATCGATTCCGGAGAAGAGGTTTTGCTTCAATCGGGGAATGAATCAGACATAAACATTGACTGGGACTCAAGGTCAGTACCGGTCGATCTGTTTCACCTTACACTACGATTCTGTGCAACAGACAAGGCCGGGAATGAGTATGAAGAAACAAGGTCTCTCACCGTCTATAACCGGAAACCCCAGGTAGCTGTTCAATGTAATTCTATTCATTATATCGAGAATACGAACTACTATGTGAATGGTGAAAACCTGATGGAATTAAGCGCATCAACAGACCAGCAGTATTCTGCTGTAAAAAACATTTATTATTGTTACTCTCCAATCTATCAGGATATGCAGACCTATACAGATCCAATCACCCTCCCCGGGGGATGCTATGAATTACGCTTTTATGCAGAAGACGTACTGGGAAATCAAAGCGACATAAGTATTGTCATCATTGATGTTGATACAACCCCTCCCCGTCTCTCCTCTACAATCAGGGAAACCCACTATATAACGGATTCGGTAACCTATATCTCTTCAAATAATACCATCGTCATCTACTGTTATGAGGATGGTTCTCCTGGAACCGGGATAGCTTCCCTGGAATATAGAGTCGATGATGGTGAATGGATATCCCAGGAAGAATTGTATCAGAACCAGAGACTTTATATCCGGCTTGCCGATGAGGGCCTCGCAGATATAACAATAAGGGCGGAAGACAGGGTAAGTAATGTTTCTGAACTTATACCTGGCACATTTAACGTTGACAACACGGCACCGGTAACACAGATGAACACAAGCCGGCCATTAACCGGCGGGCCGGGGAATTATTCGGCGGAAACCGGTCTGGTATGTAACTGGGTCGCCAGTGATTCATCGAGCGGTATCGGCGAAACCGCTGTCACCATAAACGGGGAACCGCTTCCAGGCGATGAGTTACGTTATACATTTACCGGGGAAGGAACGTACTCGATAGAGTATTACAGTATTGATAATGTCGGTAACAGTGAAGAAAGTAACAGTATCGTAGTGGAAATAAAAAAGCCGGAAACATTATTGGGCGATGTGGATAGTGACGGGGCAATTACTATTGTAGACGCTTTATTGGTAGCCCAGTATTACGTTGGTATTGACCCGGCAAACTTCAATCCGGATGCAGGTGATGTTGACTGTAATGGGAGTATAGATATTATCGATGCCCTGCTTATTGCACAATATTACGTAGGACTCATATCAAATTTTTGTATGCAGTAAAATATCCACCCGGTTTTTTATCGTTGCAGATACGGTTGCATTCATGCGGCATAATCCGCTTCCCGGAACCCCCGGGTTCATCCGTAGTTTCACCCCTCTTCATCTCTGCAAACTCATACGGATTATTAAAGATATTTAAACTACCGATTACAATAGAGTAGAGCCAGGTTACAGTTTCGTCAGTTCTTCAGGATGTATGTTACTCCCGCAAGCGAAAGGTTCTCCTTTGTCAGATACTTTCCGTTCTGTAACCTGAACCCCCTCATCAAACCGTACGTGCGATTTTCCCGCATACGGCTTCCCTACAGTCTTCATCGTCAG